>DBFZTP010000147.1:0-6948 GCA_048520025.1 Candidatus Aphodousia sp. | reverse complement strand
AGTCTATCCTTGGCGAGAATGCTTAAAAACAGGCATAATTACCATTTTGTTCCGAGCGGTCCGTGTTGTCGACCGTGGGAAGTCTAGTTAAGAGTAATCTTTTGTTTTTATTGGGTAAATAATGGCAACAAGTAAGCGTGCTGATTACGGCGAATCGAGTATTAAGGTCTTAAAAGGTCTTGAACCTGTCAAGCAACGTCCGGGGATGTATACCCTCACGGACAACCCTTTGCACATCATTCAAGAAGTGATTGATAACTCCAGCGACGAAGTGTTGGCTGGCGGCGCCTCTCGTATTGAGGTGACGTTACATACGGACGGTTCCGTGACGGTTTTGGATGACGGTCGCGGCATCCCGGTTGGCATTCATGAAGAAGAAGGGGTTCCGGCTGTTCAGTTGGTGTTTACGCAATTGCACGCAGGCGGTAAGTTTGAAAAGGATTCGGGCGGAGCCTACTCCTTTGCGGGCGGCCTGCACGGCGTCGGTGTCTCCGTTACCAATGCTTTGTCCACGCGTATGGAAGTGACGGTGTGGCGTGAAGGTAAAGAGCACCGAATTGTATTTGCCGATGGTAATGTTATTGAACCCTTAACGAGCGTGAAGAGCCCTCGTCCTAAGTCTCAAACCGGTACGCGTGTTCGCGCGTGGCCTGATCCTCGCTACTTTGACAGCCCCACGGTGCCCGCAGAGCAATTGGTTCGCCTTTTGCGCTCTAAGGCCGTCTTGATGCCTGGCTGCGAAGTGGTGTTGATCAATGAGAAAAACGAAACGACGCAAAGTTGGAAGTTTGACGGCGGCCTTCGTGAGTACTTGATGAGTGAGTTGACGGCAGATCCTTTGATCGAGCCTTTTGAATCACAAGGCTATGCCGAAGACGATTCGATGGGCTTTGCAGTCGGAGAAGGCGCTTCTTGGGTGGTTGTTTGGCAAGAAGAGGGCAGCACCGTTCGTGAAAGTTATGTGAACTTGATTCCGACACCGGCCGGTGGTACGCATGAATCGGGTTTGCGCGAAGGGCTTTACTTGGCCATGAAGGCGTTTATCGAAGCCCATGGCTTGATGCAAAAAAATGTCAAGTTATTAACCGAAGACGTCTTTGCTCGTGCGTCCTGCATTTTGAGCGCCAAGGTGTTGGATCCGCAATTCCAAGGTCAAACAAAAGAACGTTTAAATAACCGCGACGCATTGCGTTTGGTGAGTAACTTTGTTCGTACGCAGTTTGAATTCTGGCTCAATAGTCACGTCGAAGACGGTAAGAAGTTGGCCGAACTTGTGATCAAGCAAGCACAAGCTCGTCAAAATTCTGCCAAGAAGGTTACCAAGCGCAAGGGTTCGAGTGTCGCCGTGTTGCCGGGTAAATTAACCGACTGCGAAAGCGAAGATATTACTTTAAACGAACTTTTCCTCGTGGAAGGGGATTCGGCTGGCGGTTCTGCAAAATTGGCTCGAGATAAACACTTCCAAGCCATTTTGCCGCTTCGTGGCAAGGTGTTGAATACTTGGGAAGTGGATCGTGATCGTATTTTTGCCAATAACGAAATTCATGACATCTCGGTGGCCATCGGTGTGGATCCGCATGGCTTTAACGATGAAGCCGATTTGAGTCAGTTGCGTTACGGCAAGATCTGCATCATGGCCGATGCTGACGTTGACGGCTCTCACATTCAAGTGTTGTTGTTAACCCTCTTTTTCAGACACTTCCCGGATTTAATCCGAAAGGGTCATATCTTTGTTTCCCGTCCGCCGCTTTTCCGTGTGGATGTGCCCAAGACCGGTCGAAAGCCCGCTCGTACCATCTATTGTTTGGACGAGCGCGAGTTAGCTAGTGAGAGAAGAAAACTTGAAATGGAAAAGGTCAATATGGCCAATGTTTCAGTCTCTCGCTTTAAAGGTTTGGGGGAAATGTCCGACAAGCAATTAAAGGAAACAACCTTAAATCCTGAAACTCGCCGATTAATGCCTGTCTCTTTTGGTGATTTGGCATACGCTGAAAGTCAAGAAATGTTTGATATGTTGATGGGTCGAAGTGAAGCCGCTACGCGTCGAGTGTGGATGGAAAATAAGGGCGATCAAGTCGAAGTGGATATCTAAGGAGACAGACGTGGGGAAACAAGACGAGTTATTCTCTGGCGATCTTTTTGGCTCTGAACAGGAAGTCAAAGAAGAAAAGGTCGAAGTCGAACAAGTTGAAATTGAAAACGATGTGATCATTGAGTCGGCTGAAGAGGCACCTATTCAAGTTGAAGGTGCTGTTGCTGTCGTTGAAGACGAAAAGACTGAACTCGACGCTGAAGAAGCGGTCAATGAAGACATTGAACCTGAGATCGAAGTTGAGGCTCCGACGCCCATTCAAAATCGCCCGGTACAAAGCGGCGATGATGGTGAACGTTTGACGTTGGCTCACTTTGCCAGTCACGCCTATTTGGAATACGCCATGTCGGTGGTTAAAGGCCGTGCATTGCCCGATGTAGGCGATGGTCAAAAACCCGTTCAACGTCGTATCCTCTTTGATATGTACGAGATGGGGTTAGCTCGACCCGAAGCCCGTTTTGTCAAGTGCGCCCGTGTGGTCGGTGACGTTTTGGGTAAATATCACCCTCATGGTGACTCGGCTGCTTATGAAGCCATGGTGCGCATGGGTCAAGACTTCAATATGCGTTATCCCTTGGTTCAAAGCCAAGGTAACTTCGGTAGTCGTGACGGTGACGGTGCAGCAGCTATGCGTTACACCGAAGCGCGTTTAACGAAGATTTCCCGCCTTTTATTGGAAGAAATCGATGAAGGCACGGTGGACTTTTCGCCCAACTACGACGGTCACTTTAAAGAACCTTCAATGTTGCCCGCACGCTTGCCCTTTGTTCTTTTAAATGGTGCCAGCGGTATTGCCGTGGGGATGGCAACGGAAATCCCGCCTCACAACTTAAAAGAAGTGGCTAATGCTTGTTTAATGCTTTTGGAAAAGCCCGAGACCACGATTGATGATGTAATGGAGATTTTGCCTGCACCGGACTTTCCGATGGGCGGTCAAATCATCAGCAAAAAAGAAGATATCCGTGATGCCTATGTGAGCGGTCGTGGCAGTATCAAAGTTCGTGCTCGCTATCACTTCGAAGAAATGCAACGTGGCAACTGGCGTTTGATTGTGACGGAATTGCCGCCCAACACCAGTGCTCAACGCGTTTCGAATGAATTGGGTGACATTACCAATCCCAAGATTCGTCCGGGCAAGAAGGCCTTGACGGCTGAGCAACAACAAGCCAAGGCCGCCATGCTCGCCATTTTGGAAACTATTCGGGACGAATCCGATAGTGATAATCCCACGCGTTTGGTGTTTGAACCCAAGAGCAAGAACGTTAACCGTGAAGAGTTCGTCAATGCCTTATTGGCTCAAACGAGCATGGAAGGCAACGTCTCGATGAACTTGGTGATGGTGGGCTTGGATGGCAAACCTTGCCAAAAGAATTTATTGACGATTTTGAATGAATGGGTTCAATTCCGTCGAGAAACGGTACGTCGTCGTTCGCAATTTAGATTGCAAAAGGCTGTGGATCGCATTCACATTTTGGAAGGCCGCCACTTGGTGTACCTCAATTTGGATGAAGTGATCAGTATTGTCCGTGATGCCGAAGATCCTAAAGTCGCGCTCATGGAACGTTTCCCCTTGTCTGAAATTCAAGCTGAAGACATTTTGGAAATCCGTTTGCGTCAATTGGCCCGTTTAACGGGTATCAAGATTGAGGCTGAGTTGAAAGAACTCACGAAGACGCGCTCTTCTTTGGAACGTCTCTTAGCGAGCGAAAAATTGTTGACCAACTTGGTAGCCAAGGAAATCACGCAAGACATGAACGAATTTGGTGACGATCGCCGCACGTTGGTAGAAGAAGCCATTCGTGCCGAAATGTCTCAATCCGTTTTGGATGAACCTGTGACGGTGGTTATCAGTCAAATGGGCTTTGTGCGTGCTCGCACGGGTCACGGTCACGATGCCACAGTGATGAACTACAAGATGGGTGATAGTTATTCTTGGTCTTGCGAGTGTCGTACGACAGACCAAATGGTTGCCATTTCCGATACAGGTCGTGTGTACACGATCGCAGTTGCGGATTTGCCGAGCGCCCGAGGCGATGGCTTACCCATTAACAGCTTCATTGACTTAGAGACCGGCACAAAGATCATGGGTTACTGTGTGGCCAAGCCCAATGACAAGATTGTCATGGCGACCTCGATGGGTATGGGCTTCGTTTGCGAGTTTAAGGATTTGTTGGCGCGCTTGAAGGCCGGTAAGAACTTCTTAAAGCTTGAAGAACATGCCGAAGTTTTGGTTCCGCAAGTGGTTGCAGAAGGTCAAACCCATTTGGCCTGTTTGTCTGAACAAGGCCGTTTGATCATCTTTGACTTAAATGAAGTGCGTCAATTGCCGGGTGGCGGTAAGGGTGTGAGCTTGATGGATCTCAATCTGGCAGAAAAACTCTTAATCGCCAAACCCATTGCCCCGGAAGGCGTGATGGTAACCGGAACGGGTCGTGGTGGCAAGGATCGCGAATATGCGGTGAAGAAAGCCATTTTGGAATACCACATGGGTCATCGTGCTCGTAAGGGTAAACAACTCGATATCCGTTGGAAGGCTTTGTCTTTGCAAGATTTACCGGTGAAGGCACCTGCGACAAATCAAGAAGGTGGTGAGAAGGCTGAGGTCGAAGCGACCGAGAGCGCTGAAATACTCGAACTTGTCTAGCAAAAAAGGCGGAAATTTCCGCCTTTTTTGATTCCTGTTAATCGAATGCGTAGTTCAACGAAAGGCCCGTTTCGTACCGTGGTTTAACGGTCTTTGCGTAACCGGCCGATCCTCGGAATTGCACTTGACCGTGTTTACTGAACATCCACGTACCCCCAAGCGTTAACTCACCCCAAGATTCTTGCAAATCTTCGGTTTTGAAGGATTGTGTTTGAGTGTTTTCTCGACCGACTACTTCAATGGACTTACCGAAACGATGCGCCCATGCCACTTGTGAGAAAAGCGTATTGCCGGGTGTCGTTTGACTTTGATAGCTAAGCGTCGTGCCGAGTTTAACGACAGATTGATGGTTTTTCTCTGCATCAAACTCAATACCTTCTTTTTGATTGGTTTTACGATCGTCCATCCAATAGGTGTAGCCCGAGATGAAGGGTTCGATAAACCAAGCCGAGGGTTCGTCTTGCGGTTGAACAAAACCCATGTAAAGGCCCGCACCATAGCTTTGCGTTTTAGAGTTGAAAGCAAGGTGCTTTTGAGCTACGCCGTTCACCAAGAATGCTTGACTGGTCAGATCGGTATTGACTTCTCCCCAATGAGCCTGAAGGATGAGTCGGTATTTACGCTCCGTACTTAAACCTCCGGCATAAAGGCCAAAACCGTACTGATCAACGTCTGCATTGCCTGTATCAAACTTCACATCCCCTTGACTATAGTAGGCAAGAAGGCCTGCGTAGGTGTCATGCATTAAGGGCAGAGTGACGTCTTTGTCATAACCCATCGTAAGGGCATTGATTTTGAGTTCTTGCTCACGGGCATCGTTTTCAAAAGAAAGATCCGTTTGACTGTAGATGTGATCAACCCAAAGACCGCGTTTGTGACCGGGAAGGGCACGCTCCATCAAATGAGATTGGATGCGAGTGGTGACTTTTTCAACCGCAACCAATTCGGTGGAAAGCGTATCGAGTTGGTTATTGGCCAAACTTGACGGGGCAATCAAATCGGTACGGATATCGCTGATGACAAAGCCACCCGAAAAACCACTGCCGAATTCTGATAAGGACTGAAATTTACCCAAGGCGGTTTCGTATTCGGTGACATCAGATTTGAGTGTTACACCACCTGTGTTTTTGTCATAGTGAAGTAGCGGGATCGCCAAAGGCGCTCGTGTTTCTTTGTCACTTCGCTCGTCAATGACTTGCACAATGATTTGGACGTTGTCATCTTGTTTAGCATGAGCATTATCGATAGTGACAAGGTAGACCTCTTTGCCGTCAACAATGGTGGGACTGCTGTTTTCATCGGTAATGCGAACTCGCAATACAGCACCATCTTCGATATAGGTGGTTGACGGTTGATGGTTGTCCTCACGAATCGGCAAACCCAATCGAACAATGTGATCGGTGAGAGTGATATCGAGAACGCCCCCTTTATTCCAATGGAAACTTTCAAAGCCATTGTCTTTTGTAGGGTGCCACGTTGCACCATTGCCGATGGTGATATCAATGTGTCCGTTGTGAAGTCCGCTGGTTACGGTACTGTTTTGAAGTTCACTGACAGCAACACTACCCTTTGCGTAAACGTTCCCTATAAAGCGGTCTGAGGCATTTGAGAGATTCAAATGAACTTCACCGTTATCTGTCACACCAACATCACCGAAGATAAATGTATCACCGCTACTATGAATGGATAATGAACTGTTTCTGTCGACGATAGCTGCATGGCCCAAAGAGGTTCCAAGATCGTTTTTGTTGATAGCAGAAAGGTGCAATGAGCCTTGATAGTTAAAGGTGCTATTTTCTTCGAGATGTAGCGCAGTTGTCTGCATTTTATCAAGATCGATACCCGGCATGGTTTGAGCAGAAGCTGACAAATGCATATTGGCGGGTAATTGTGAAGCGGTGAGTTCTGTGCCATTTAATGCCATTGCCACCGTTGTCATCGTGTAGGTCAATGCAGCATCGGGGTTGGAGAGTTGGGTTTTAACGCTTAACGAAAAAGTCTTTCCAAAAGAAACGTTATTGTTCTCAATGAATTCAATACCGAAAACATCAGCTACATTGTGGGTTGAAAAGTTTAAATTGAAGTCGGTCAGAAATTTTACTTCTGCGTTTTCAGTGTTAATGAAGCTCAAACCATCAATGGTTTTATCTTTTGCATCAAAATGCACATCGGCAATATCAATGGTAGAAAAGATGTGTTTATTTTCTTCTAA
>DBFZTP010000146.1:0-13711 GCA_048520025.1 Candidatus Aphodousia sp. | reverse complement strand
GAAAAATGAAAGCATTATCATGTCCGTAACGATTAAAACGCCTGAAGAAATTGAAGGCATGCGTCACGCTTGCCGTTTGGCATCGCAAGTTCTTGACTTTATTGCACCTTTTGTCAAGGCAGGCGTCACCACGCTTGAACTTGACCAAAAGATGCTCAAGTTCATGGAAGAAAATAACGCCAAAAGCGCTTGCTTGGGCTACGCTCCGCGAGGCTTTACACCCTATCCCGGTGCGACCTGCATCTCCATTAACCACGTTGTCTGTCACGGTATTCCCTCTGAAAAAGCTTTAAAGAAAGGCGATATCGTCAATATCGACGTGACGGTGATTCTTGATGGTTACTACGGTGACACGTCTCGCATGTTTATGGTTGGCAACAAAATCCCCGTTGCCGGCAAATTCTTGGTTGAAGCCTGTTATGAATGCATGTGGCGCGGTATCGATGCGATTAAACCAGGCGTAAGTTTGAACGAAGTCGGCATTGCCTGCGAAAAGTTTGCTAAAGAACAAGGCTTATCTGTTGTGCATGAATACGGTGGACACGGCATCGGCAAAGAGTTTCATGAAGATCCCTTTGTTTGCCACTACGATACGCGCGACAACAACGTGATTTTAAAACCCGGCATGATCTTTACGGTTGAGCCGATGTTAAATTCCGGTTCCCGCCACATCTCTGATTTAAATGACGGTTGGACCGTGGTAACGCGTGACCGTTCCTTGTCTGCTCAGTGGGAACACACGGTTTTAGTGACTGAAACCGGTTATGAAGTCCTCACCTTAAGTGAAGGGTATCCGGAATTGCCTGACTTTATCAAGGCAAAATTAAAGTAAAACTCAAACATCAATGGATGCGAAAAATGCCCGGTGCCTTAACTCAACGATTTCAATCTCAACGTGAGGCGCTTGCCGAGGTGTTTTTCGCCCATGGTGATGTTAACCATTACCTTCGATCTCATTCCCAAGCTGCGGATGATCTCATCACGGCACTTGCGCACCAAGCACAAATCCCCCCTTGCGTTTCACTTTTGGCATTAGGGGGGTACGGTCGCCGAGAACTCTTCCCCTACTCCGATTTGGACATCATGATTTTGATGCCCGAAGATGCTTCTGACGAACTTAAAGTAACGATTGAAAATTTCGTCTCAACCCTTTGGGACAGTGGCTTGACGATCGGTCACTCGGTTCGAACGATCTCTGAAGCTGTCGAAGAAAGTCTTTCGGACATTACGGTTCAAACGGCCATTTTAGAAGCCCGTTTGATTGATGGTGATCCATACCTTTTTAATGAACTTCGTAAAGCTTTCTTTGAAGCTTTAGATAGCGCAACGTTTTTCCGTGCCAAAGAATTTGAGATGGCACAACGCCATCAAAAATTTGAAAACACGCCCTATGCGTTAGAGCCCAACGTCAAAGAAAGCCCGGGCGGTTTGCGTGACCTTCAAGTGCTTTTTTGGTGCTCTCATGCGGCAGGACTTGGCGCAACCGCCGATGATATGTTGCGAATCGGTACGATCACAGAAGAAGAGTGCGGACAGTTAAAAGCGGCAGATTACTCTCTAAAACACACCCGTATTCTTTTGCACCTCTTGTCAAAGCGCCACGAAGACCGACTGATTTTCGACCTTCAAACACCGATGGCCGAAGCCGCCGGCTACAAGAGTACAGAGCTTCAATTGGCAAGCGAAGCCTTAATGAAGCGCTATTACCTCACGGCTAAGACTGTAACGCAGTTTTCTGAAATCTTCATGCAGATGCTTCAAGAACACCTTTTCCCCGAAAAGGATGTTCAAGAGGTGGTCCTTGATCAAACCTTCATTGCGCGTGGCTACACGTTGGATATCACGCACTCGGACGCGTTTAAGCAAGACCCGAATGCCATCTTGCGCTGTTTTTATTTGCTAGAAAGTTCACAAGTTTTAAAGCGTTTGGGCTCCGGCCTGCTTCGCGCCCTTTTGCGTGCGCGCTTTCGTATTGATCGAGCTTTTAGAGAAGATGAACAAAATAAACAGATGTTCATGCAGATCATCAAAATGCCCCATGGCGTCAGTCACGCTTTAATGGACCTTAATCAATGGGGCATCTTGGGTCGCTTCTTGCCAGAATTTAATCACCTCGTCGGTCAAATGCAGCATGACCTTTTTCATGCATATACGGTTGATCAACATACAATGCGAGTTGTACGCAACATTCGTTACTTCACCCGAAGTGAATACGCTCATGAGTATCCCATCTGCACGGGCATTATGCAGTCCATGCACGAAAACTGGCGTTTGGTCTTAGCTGCGCTTTTCCATGACATCGGTAAGGGTTTGGGCGGTCAACACGAGGTTAAGGGTGCTGAAATCGTGAAAACGTTCTGTGAACGTTTCCGTATTGATAAAGAAACCACGGACTTCTTGGTCTTCTTGGTGAAAGAACACCTCACCATGAGTGTTGTTGCTCAAAAGCAAGATCTCTCCAACCCTGAAGTGATCGAACGCTTTGCTAAAACGGTGGGGAACGTCGAACGTCTCAACGCCCTTTTCTTACTCACTGTGTGCGACATTCGTGCAACAAGCCCCAAGGTCTGGAACCAATGGAAGAGTCAGCTTTTGCAACAACTCTATTGGCAAGCCCTCCCTTTAATCCGTAGTGGCGGTGCACCCAGTGGTGATGACTTCTTACTCATGCGACAAAAGGAAGCCAAGGCACTCATTTTGGCCGCGGCCATCGAAGAGCGAACCATCGCCAAGATTTGGAAAAAACTCACACTGCAGTACTTCTTGCGTCACACCGCCGAAGGTATTGCTTGGCAAACCATTGAGTTGGCTCGCCGTGATCCAGAAGACAATATCCTTGTTCGCTCTCGCACTGTAGCGCAAGGAACCGGACTTGAAGTGATGGTTTACATTGAAGACCAACACCTTCTTTTTGCTCGCATTTTGGCTTTCTTACAAAAGAAACGCTTCTCAGTTTTAGATGCTCGCATCTACACGACGACCGACCAATATGCTCTCGATACATTCGTTGTAAGCGACAACGGCGGACGGGATTTAGATGAGTTAATTGATGACGTGAATCGTGAACTCACGGATTGGTTGCGTAACCCCAAACCGCTACCGGAAACAAAACCGGCCCGCTTCTCACGTCGCTCTCGCCACTTCCCGGTTGAGCCCATGATCAAAATTGAACCGGATGAATCCGGTCAAAACTATCTGCTCTCGGTGGTATGCACGGACAGAATCGGACTTCTTTACGATATTGCGCGTGTCTTAAAGCAATACGGCATTAATCTGCAGACCGCTAAGATTATGACAATGGGCGAGCGCGTTGAAGACGTTTTCTTGATTGACGGCCCTGCATTGGCAGACATTGATACAACGGTGAAATTAGAAAACGCTCTAATGGATGCCGTAACACCCAAGTTTTTTTAAACATGCAAATTCATATTGTCTCTGAAAACAAAAAAGCGTATTTACCCTTATTGCTCCTCGCCGATGAGTCTGAGCGCATGATTGATCGATATTTAGATCGTGGGACGCTTTTTATTCTGCAAAATGATGCAGCCGAAACAGTCGGTGTTTGTGTCGTTACTGTTGAAAATGAAGAGACGATAGAGATTAAAAACCTAGCTGTTGCCCCAAATTTTCAAAAGCAAGGTTGGGGGAAGTTTCTGATTGATCATGTTAAGAACACTTACAAGGGACGGTATAAGGTTTTACTCGTTGGCACAGGTGAAAGTCCTGCTACACTCCCCTTCTACGAAAAGTGCGGGTTCAAAATTTCTCACCGTATTAAGAATTTCTTTACAGACAACTATGAACAACCCATTGTCGAAGATGGTGTGCAACTCATAGATATGATCGTTTTACAGCAAGTCCTCTAATCATCAGATTTTCTAGGCAAAAAATAAACGGTCTGATTTTCTACCCAACCAGACCGCCATCATTTTTTAAATCTCAAGGAAAACAGGTAACTCTGCCGATTAAAGGCCACGATAAATCAATTGGATACCCATAAATACCATGGTTACCGAAAGAATAATGACCAAGACCTTCGGTTTGCTCCTCTTCGAGAGTCGCGCTCCAATTTGAGCACCTAAAACACAACCTGCACCGATACAAACTGCCGGAAGCAAGACAATATGCCCTAACATCCCGTGGCTGATCGTACCGACCAGTGAACTCACCATCAAAATAAAGGTCGATGAGGCAACAGCAATTTGAGCCGGGAAACCAAGAATAAAGACCATCATCGGCACATCAATAATGCCACCGCCAATCCCAAAGATCGTTGAAATGAACCCAACGCAAAAAGTCAGAGCAATACCCAGCGGAAGATTAAATTTTGCGGTAGCCGGGTCAAAGCCTTCAGCAGAGGCTGTCGCCCGCTTGGAGTTGGACTTCCAGTACATGAAACAACCCAATACCGCTAAAAGCGTACCGAAAGCAACAGAAAATCCGGCCCCTGTGAAGTATTGAGAAACAAGACTGCCCGTAAATGCCCCTGGGATTGTCGCTAAAGCGAAAGGAATCGCTGCTCTGAACATGATTCGTCTTTGACGAAGGTAGGCGTAGGCCCCAGAGACCGCATTGCAAGTAACCGCAAATAAGCTCGTCCCAATGACTTGTTGCACAGTATCAAAAGTGGTGCCGTTAGGAGCGAGCATCGTGAACATAAATAGCGGTACAAGAATCAGACCGCCACCTAAACCGATTAAGGTGCCAAACGTGCCGACGCACGTCCCGACCAAAATAAAACCAAGTATTTCCATACTTTTCCTCCGATCTCACTCGGCGGTGTCTTAGAGTAGCTTTACCGTTTGACTTAAAATGCCCGTCAAACCGACAGCTACTTTTTGCATCGTCTCTTGAATTTCACTAAAGTCCAGCGCATTGGCTCCGGCTAAACCCGCTCCCCAATTCACGCTTGCTGTCAGTAACGCATAGTCCATGCCGAGTTCTCGTGCTAAAGCCGCCTCCGGCATCGCCGTCATCCCAACCATGTCTGCGCCGTCCATCACCATGCGACGTACCTCAGCGGCCGTCTCTAACCGAGGGCCTTGTGAGCAAGCGTAACACCCTTTGGGTTCAACATAAATCTTCAAATCTTTGGCGGCCTCTAAAAGAGCCTTACGCAAAGACTCAGAGAAGGGATTCGTGAAGTCAATATGTTGATTATCAAATCCTTCGCATCCCCAATAGGTCGACTCACGTCCCGATGTGTAATCAATGATTTGATCGGGTAGAGAATAGTGACCTGGAGCGTTTTCAGCAGACATTCCGCCAACCGTGCCCGTGGCCAAAATCTTCGTCACACCCAAATGTTTTAATGCGAGCATTTGTGCACGAGACGGAATCATATGAGGCGCATAGCGATGATCTTTCCCGTGACGGTGCAAAACCACAATCTCTTTGCCCGCCAAGAGCCCCACCGTTACATCAACATCGCCAAAACGCGTTTGAACAACTTTTTCTTCTGCGTTTTCAATTCGCAGGGCTTGCATCCCACTGCCGACTACCAAAGCGATCATGACAGTGCTTCCCCTTTCAAAAGTTTGAGCATTTGTTCTTCATCAATGACGGACACACCCAAAGATTGGGCCTTTTCCAATTTGCTACCGGCCTCTGTCCCCGCAACGACATAACTCGTCTTTTTGCTCACAGAACCCGCCACTTTTGCGCCTTGTGCTAAAAGAAGTGCTTTGGCTTCTTCACGTCCCATGGTCGGAAGCGTGCCTGTTAACACGAAGGTTTTCCCAGAAACCAAGTCATTGGTCACTTGCTCGGTAGGCGTCTCCCAATGAATGCCCACATTCATTAATTGTGCGATCACATCACGGTTATGTTCTTCTTCGAAGAAGTGAATAATGGAAGCCGCAATCACCTCTCCGACATCGGCCACTTGAAGTAATTCTTCAGTACCCGCAGCCATCAAAGCATCAAGTGTTCTAAAGTGCGCTGCTAAGTCTCGTGCCGTACTTTCTCCCACATGACGGATACCTAAGGCATAGATAAAACGAGCAAAAGTCGTCTCTTTACTTTTCTCAATGGCCGCCATCAACTTTTGAGCGCTCTTTTCACCAAAACGCTCTAAAGCCATTAATTTGTTATCACTTAAAGCGTAAATGTCGGCAGGTGTAGCAATAAGATCGGCTTCGAGCAATTGGTCGATTACCTTATCCCCCATCCCGTCAATATTTAAAGCTAAACGAGAGGCAAAGTGAACAAGCGACTCTTTGCGCTGAGCCGGACAGAAAAGTCCGCCCGTGCAACGCGTATCTTTTTCTTCTTCGTCTCTGAACGTTTCACTGCCGCAAATCGGGCAAACGGTTGGCATCACAAAGACCGTTTCATTGCCGTCTCGCAATTCCTTTTTAACGGAGACGACCTCAGGAATCACATCGCCGGCGCGTCGCACAATCACATGATCCCCAATCATTAAACCGAGCTCAGAAATGATGTCTTCGTTGTGAAGCGTAGCATTGGAAATCGTCACACCACCGACAAAGACGGGCTTTAAACGAGCTACCGGTGTCAACTTACCCGTGCGTCCCACTTGAACGTCAATACCGATAACCTGCGTCATTGCCTCTTCGGGCGGGTACTTGTGAGCACAAGCCCAACGCGGCTCGCGCGAGATAAATCCCAATTCTTCCTGTAAGCGTAGGTCGTTAACCTTGTAAACAACGCCATCAATATCAAAGGGAAGTGTGGCTCTAATTTCTCGTACGTGGTCGTGGAAAGTCGCCAATGCCTTCCATCCCTTAACCACTTCTCGCTCTTTGGCTACCGGAAAACCAAAGCGACTCAGTTCATCCAAAATGCCTGAGTGGGTCGTAGCTAACGAGTGAGACACCTCCCCCACACCATAGGCATAGAATCGCAAACGACGCTTGGCCGTCACTTTAGGATCCAATTGGCGCAGGCAACCGGCCGCAGCGTTTCGAGGATTGACGAAGGTCTTTTGACCTTCCATGCGTTGTTGATCATTGAGCTTTTCAAAGTCGCTCTTATGCATGATCACTTCGCCTCGTACTTCTAAGATGCGAGGAGCGTCTTCGGGCAGTCGCAACGGAATCGTACGAATGGTCTTCACGTTCGCAGTCACATCTTCACCGACCGTACCGTCACCTCGCGTGGCGCCGCTCACCAAGACGCCATCTTCATAGCGCAAATTAATTGCTAAACCATCAAACTTGAGCTCAGCATCGTACTCAACGTCGTCTTCTGTTCCCAAAGCCTTGCGCACGCGTTCATCAAAAGCTTCAGCTCCCGTTGCTTCAAAGTCGGTTTCTGTGTGAATGGATAGCATCGGAACCGCATGAGTGACTTTTGCCATATCACTTCTAACGGCGCCGCCCACACGTTGCGTGGGTGAGGTCTCTGACATAAGTTCAGGGTGTGTCGTTTCCAGTTCAACCAACTCTTGAAACACTCGGTCGTATTCGCTATCGGGAACAGAAGGTGTATCCAAGACGTAGTATTCGTAATTCCAACGTTCAAGCTTTTCTCGAAGCTCTTCTACATGCGCTTCAAGATTTACTTTTTCATCAGGCTTTTGCGTCGAGACAGACTCGTCAAAAAGAGAAGGCTGTTGATCGAAAAGGTCGGTTTGCTTCATTTTATTCTTCACACAAAATGAGCGCCCGAGGCGCTCACTTGTTTTAGTTATCACGAGAGAAGAGCGTTCTTGCTCGGGCACTACCCGGTTGAATTTCAGCTCGAATCATCTGTTGATAATACTTCGACAATTGATTGTGGATCGCTTGGGCAGCCTCAGAATTAATCGGTTGACCGTTCGTGTCTTGCATTTCAAGCGTCAAGCGACAGCACAAATCATTGGCGACGCTAAAGAGTCGGTGCAAGGGCTTCGTATTGGGGATGGCCAAAGGCGCATCCAACACCAAAGCCAATTGATGACGATCGTAATCGGTCACACGCAAGAAAATCGTCGCTTCTCCGATCTGGCGAGCGTTACCTAAGAAATAGCGCGTGGGGTTGAGTTGCGTGAAACCAGCCATCAGAGCCGCTTCAGACAATTCTTGCGTCGGAATGACGTTACGAGAAGCTAAGATGATCGACAATTGAACATCCAAATTCGTAATGGCATTGTACAAACGCTTGGCACGGTTAACGATTTCTTGAGCGGGTTCAGAGTCACTGTCAGCATCTAAAGCAATACCGGCTTGTTGAATGGCAACGCAGAAGCGGCTCGCATCCATTTCGTTGATGCAAGACTTGCGAGTGGCCAACAAAAGAACCACAGCCATTTCATTGTAAGTGCCTTCAGGACGCGGTTTGTACCAACGTTTCGTGTCAGTACTGCGTACGTAGATTTCAATGGGCAAATTCAACTTCTTCAAGTTGGCAGCCATATCCACCATGGCTTGACCCGGCAAGGGATTGAGGAGATGAATCATCCCAACCGATTGCGTCAAGTCGTCAAATTCGTAATTAACCATCCCCTCTTTCGGGAATTCTGCCTTTTGCGGAAGAACCACTTCTTCGGGTTCATTAGAGGGCTTGTTTTCGTCTTTAACGGGTTCGACCAAATCAAAAGCTGCTTGCTTAGAGGCTTCAGGCTTATCGAAATCGATGGTTTGAGATTCTGCCGTCTTTGTCTCATCAACCGCAGGTTGAGTTGCAATAAAGTCGTTAAAACTCGGAATCTTTTCGTCAGCGATGGTTTTTTCGACTTCTGCTGGCTTTTCAGTCTTCTTTTCTTCAACTTCACTCACGGCTTCAACAACAAAACCGCTTTGCTCTTGGGTGGAGGCTTCCTTAACGGGTTGGGTCCCGGCTTCTGAAGTCGTTTGAACGCCCGTCGTTTCAACGGCCGTAACGGTTTCGGGTTTGTCATCCTCGGAATGAATAAGGCTGACTTGAGGAGCAGAGGTGCTCTTAGAAGGAATCACCGAACGCAATTTGCCATAAATGTCTTTTGATTCTTGAGAGAGCGAAACATTTTGCCCTTCAGTGCGTTTCTTCTCCATACGAGACCAAATGAATAAACCGACGAAAATCAACGCGGCAACAATGAGCAAAAACAAGACCATATCATTCATGGTGGGGATTCCGAATTAGCTGACGATTCAAGAAAATAGTCTTCATCAAAGGACGATTCAATTACCTTTGACACACAAGCTATAAGATTACACCAAAGACCCTTATTTCGGGGCTTTTTCTTAACATTTTTCGTAAGGATTTTTACGGTTTTTGGACGTATTGACTTGCTTCTTTGATGTCCACACTCACCACGCGAGAAACGCCGGGCTCTTTCATCGTCACACCGATCAATTGATTGGTGTGCTCCATCGTCACACGGTGGTGGGTAATCATCATAAATTGCGTGTTCTCACTCATGGAGCCGACTAAGCGGGACAATCGCTCTTGGTTGGCTTCATCAAGCGGCGCATCAACTTCGTCCAAAAGGCAGAACGGTGCCGGATTTAACGTAAAGAACGCAAAGACCAAGGCCGTTGCAGTCAACGTCAACTCACCGCCCGAGAGCTGACGAATGGAGTGCGGGTGCTTACCCGGAGGATTGGCGTACATTTCAATCCCCGCTTCCAAGGCATCGTCACTTGTCATCACCAAGCGTGCCTGACCGCCCTTAAAGAGTTGGACAAACTTTTGATTAAAGGCTTCATTAACACGATTAAACGTATCCATCAAAAGAGAGCGCGTTTCTTGGTCAATGCGCTTAATCGCCGTTTCAATCGTGACGATCGCTTGTTGAAGATCTTCAACTTCCCGATCTATGCGCTCAACCTCTTCGGTTTGAATCTTTAATTGCTCAAGGGCGGCGTGGTTCACTGCTCCTAAAGCGGCAATCGACTTGGCTAATTGCTCCACGTCCAAGCGCAATTGATTTTGCTTCGGACGCTCCAACTCATAACGCTCACGCAAAGCGGTTTCATCGTATTGCAACTCGTCTAATCGCCCCTTAACAGTCGCAAAGTCAATTTCGTGCTGTTGGCGTTTGGTTAAATAATCCGAAATTCTTGCCTCTTGACCCTTCTTTTGGTCTTCGAAGCCGGCGAGTTGTTGTTCGGACTCTTGAACCTTCGTACTCACCTCTTCAAGTTGCACACGAACTTCTTCTAAAGCCGCTTGCGCCTCTTCTCGTTTAATGAGCAGATCTTGCAAGCCGTCCTTTTCGCCCTCTTCGTCCAAAGACTCTAATTGCGCACGCAATTCTTCGATTTTGCCACTCCAGTCCTTTTGCTCATTTTGAGCAACCAATTGAGAGCGTTGCGACTCCGCAATACGCTCTTTAATGGTCTTAAGCGACAACTCGACCTCGCGTTGCGTGTAAGCAAACACGTTGTAATCTTGTTGGGCTTGGCGCATCGTCTCTTGGGCTCGCTCCCAAGTTACCTTCGCTTCTTCAGCCTTTTCTTGCGCACCGGCCAACAATTCATCCAAATGACTGAAACGCTCTTCGGCTTCTTCGATTTGAGCGCTGACTTCTTCAAGCGCAGCCGTACTTTCTTCAATCCAGCCGGACAACTCACTGCTACGACGGCGATAGGCGGCAATCGCAGCTTCTAAGCGCGTCACGTCCAATGCCAGACTACTTTCTTGGCGACGAACTGTCTCTAAACGAGTATTAATCGTTCTCAGGTTCTCAGATAAAGACGAAAGCGTTAAGTTGAGTTTGCCTAACTCACCGTGCGCCGTCTCAACGGCCTGGTGATCTTCTTTTTCCTGCGCTTCAAGGGACGCGATTTCCGTGCGACGCATCAAAAGACCACTCGTATCATCATCGGCCCAGAAGTTAACGCTTAAGTGATCAATCACATGCCCTTCAGGTGTCACAAAGTGATAGCCCTTAGGCAAGTTAGAGAGGTTCTGAACGGCTTGAGACACCGTTTCTGCAACAAGGTAGCGCGACAACCAAATGCGCAAGGCTCCTTGCGTATCCGAGTTCGTCAAATCAAACGTTAACTGATCGGCAAGTGTCTCAAAAGCAACTTCTGCCACAGGCAACGCATCGGACGCTTGCGTCGTATAAAAGGTTAATTTCGACGGGGGCGGCGCCATCACAAAGCCCGCCGCCATCTGTAGTCTCGAAATACCGATGGCGTTAATACGCTCACGCAATACCGCTTCAATGGCACGAGCCCACTTTGGCTCAACCTGCAAGAGCTCAAACAAACGACTCATGCTCGAGAGCCCTTGTTTATTTAACCACTCCCCTAATTTGTCAGAGGCGCGAGCTTTTTCGTCAATTTCTCGCAACGTGGCTAAACGTGACTGAACAGAAGCAAGTTTTTGTTCTTTTTGGCGAATAGTTTCTTGAACCGAATCATAGCCTTCACGCGTTTCTTCAAGTTGCGCTTGAACTTCTTCGCGTTCGACTTGCAAAGCTTGGCTTTCTTCTTTTACCATCGCCAACTCTTCTTGAAGGCTGGCGAATTGCTCTTCATCGGGCTTTTCGGTTTGTGCGGCTTCAAGTTTAAATTTTGCTAAACGCTCATTGAGATCGGTCTTTGTTTTGGTCAGATGCGCCATCTCCATCGACTGATTACGCACATCATTTTCAACCTTTTGGGCTTGCGACTGAAGGGCCTCAAAAGCGAGTTTTTTCTCTTGAGCAATCTCTTCGGTTTGGATTTGACGCTCTTCTAAAACGTACTGTCGTTCTTCTGCCGTCGCCACCAATTCTTCTTTTTCTTCTTGCTCAAGCATCAAGGCATGAATGCGCTCGCTTTGCTTTTTGATCTCACTTTCACGAGAGGCAAGCAACTCTTCATAACTTTGAACTTGAGACTTCAATAACGCACGACGCTCAATAATCGAACGGATATTGCCTTCGACCGTGGAGATTTGCTTATCGACATCACTTAAATTCTGAGTCTTGCCCAAAACAGCAATGTTGGCGGCATTTAGGGACTCACGAAGGTCATGCAAAGCTTGGCGCTTGGCAATCAACTCGGAGTCGTTTTGACTCATCTGAGCCTGAATTTGAGCAATCTGCGCATTGAGTTTATCAATGGCATTTTGGCTCTCCACCATTTGAGAGAACCACCACAAAGACTCTTTTGTTTTTCGCTCTTGATCGAGCTCTTGATACCGAAGAGCCACTTGAGCTTCAGCTTCCAAGCGAGAAACCGCCTCACGTCGCGTGATTTGCAAGTCTGTCACGCGCTCGAGATTGGCTCGTGTGGAATTTAAGCGGCTTTCCGCTTCTTTACGACGCTTTTTGTACTTAGAGACACCTGCCGCTTCTTCTAAATATTCGCGACGGCGCTCAGGAGAATCTTTAGCAAATTCCGTCACCATCCCTTGACTGATGATGGCGTAAGAGTTGGCACCTAAGCCCGTCCCCATAAAGAGGTCTCGAACATCGGTGGCACGAACTTGCTGATTATTAATGAGGTAAGAACTCGTGTTATCACGCGTTAAAACACGCTTAACAGAAATGTCTGCGTAGGCTCCCCAGGGACCTTGAAGGGTGCCGTCGGAATTGTCAAAAACCAACTCGACCATGGCGCGCCCTGCGGGTTTGCGATTGTCACTACCGGCGAAAATCAATTCGCTCATGCTTTTGCAACGTAAGTCGCTCGCTTTACCTTCGCCCAATGCCCAGCGGACAGCCTCAATCACATTGGATTTGCCGCAACCGTTCGGACCGACAATACCGACAATCGAAGATGGAATCTCGATGGTGGTCAAATCGGCAAACGATTTAAAACCGCTGATTTTAACTTGACGAAGTCGCATTCAAACCTCAAAAAGAAGGACCCAATGTAATAGAGGAACTTCTTGACGTTCCTCATAAACACAGGAGACCATTTTATAGAAAAAGTGACCGAACCGCTGATTTCGCAGATTCAGACAAAAAAACTGGCAAAAGCTCATGGCCTTGCCAGTTTTTTAATCGATTGCAATCTTATTCGTTTCGGAATTGATCGCGAAGTGTTTCAGGTGACGTATTGGTGTCATCCTTAATGAATTGATCGTGGTAAGAGATGTTCACCTTCTTGTAGTAACACCACATACGGAAACCGATAATAAAGATAGAGCCAATCCAGATAGCCAAAATATTGTCCATTCCGAAGTAGTTCAAGAACACATATAACCAACTACCGACAAAGGCAACGGAGGCATACGGTTGGTGGTCATAAATCACACCCGGCTTAATGTTCAAGAACGTATCGCGGCAAAGACCGCCGAAAACACCCGTGGCCACACCACAGACAACAGCTGCCAACCAAGGCACACCTAAATTAAGCCCGTGACTCGTCCCCACGACAGAGAAAAAGCCCAAACCAATGGCATCACTCCAAACGAACCAATCGTAAGAAAGGTGCTTTTTATAGAATTTGAACAAAAACGGCGTAAAAATCGTGATCAAAAGCACCAACCACACCAACTCTTGGTATTCGATCCAGTACATCGGACGGCGGTCGATCAAGACGTCACGGAAAATCCCCCCGCCGAAAGCCGTGGAGAAAGCTAAAACGAAGATGCCCACCGGGTCACAACGCATGCGCACACCGATCAAAACACCGGCAAAAGCAAATGCCACAATACCGATCACGTCCGTTAAATACAACGGATCCATGCGAGACGCAATCAGGTCACTAAGAGAATTTAAAATGCTGTCCATTTTGCACAATGAAACTAAAAGTTAAAAATTTGTTTCATTTTACGGAAAAAATCTTACCCATTCAATGAAAAACACCTAAGGGTTTCTATTAGAATTGACACGCTTTATTCG
>DBFZTP010000145.1:0-8985 GCA_048520025.1 Candidatus Aphodousia sp. | reverse complement strand
GAGAAAAATTGGAAAAAGCCTTTTAGTTTCGGTAAGATAGAGCCTCTTTCAACTTTTGGCCAGTAAAGCCATGTCTGAACGCGAATTATTATTATCTGATTTCGATTACGACTTGCCTCAAGAGCGTATCGCACAGTTTCCCTTAGCCGATCGCAGCGCAAGCCGTCTTTTGCACGTCGAACCTGAAAAATTAACCGACTACCACTTCAAAGACATCGTCGATCTTCTTCGCCCCGATGACCTTTTGGTGATGAATAACACCAAGGTGATCAAAGCTCGTCTTTTGGGTAAGAAAGAAAGCGGTGGTGCGGTCGAAGTTTTAATCGAACGTATTACGGGTGAGAAAACCGCCATTTCCATGGCGCGTGCAAGTAAAAGCCCCAAGGCCGGTACCAACTTAATTTTTGAAGCCGAAGGCCGTCAAGAAGTGGTCCACGTGACGGGGCGTGAAGGTGAATTCTTCCTTTTAGAGTTCGATCACCCCGTTTTAGAAGTGTTGGATGTTTTCGGTAAAGTGCCGCTTCCTCACTACATCGAGCACGCCGCGACCAAGGCTGATGAATCTCGTTATCAAACGGTTTACGCCAAAACGCCGGGTGCGGTTGCCGCTCCCACGGCCGGTCTTCACTTTACCGATGAGATTTTGAAGGCCTTGCGTGAAAAGGGAATTCAAACGGCTTTTGTGACTTTGCACGTCGGTGCCGGTACTTTCCAACCGGTGCGAGTGGAAAAGCTCTCTGAGCACGTCATGCACTCGGAGTGGTACACGATCAGTGAAGAGACCGTGAAGATGGTCAATGAAGCCAAAGCGGCCGGTCGTCGTGTGGTCTCTGTCGGCACAACGAGCCTTCGTGCGCTCGAGAGCGGTGCCGTCGCTAATGGTGTTTTAGGGGCCGGAAGTCGAGATACGCGCTTATTTATTAGGCCCGGTTACGAATTCAAAATTATTGATGCGTTAATTACGAATTTCCATTTGCCGAAGTCCACCTTGATGATGTTGGTGTCTGCTTTAGCCGGGAAAGAACGCATTGAATCTGCTTACCAATATGCCATTGAAAAAGAATACCGATTCTTTAGCTATGGCGATGCCATGCTTTTGGAAAAAAAGCCGGAGTAATGACAAGTGAGTCTTGAATTTAAATTAAAGAAAACCTCGGGCAAAGCTCGCCGAGGCGAAATGAAACTCAATCACGGTACGGTGCAAACGCCGATCTTTATGCCGGTGGGCACGTACGGTACCGTTAAGGCCATGTCGCCGCGTGAATTGGAAGAAATTGAAAGCCAAATCATTTTGGGCAATACCTTCCACTTGTGGTTGCGTCCCGGTCTTGATGTGATTGAAAAGCACGGCGGTCTGCACCGTTTTATGGGTTGGGACAAGCCCATTTTGACGGACTCGGGTGGCTTTCAAGTCTTTTCTTTGACCGGTCTTCGCAAGATTACTGAGGAGGGCGTGAAGTTTGCCTCTCCCATTAACGGTGACAAGCTTTTCTTGACGCCTGAAGTGTCCATGCAAATTCAAAAGGTGCTCAACTCTGACATCGTGATGGTGTTTGATGAATGTACGCCTTATGAAATCAAGGGGCGTCCGGCAACGGAAGCCGAGGCCGCCAAGTCCATGCGTATGTCGCTTCGTTGGGCTAAGCGTAGTAAAGATGAATTTGAACGTTTGGGTAACCCCAACGCACTTTTCGGTATTGTGCAAGGCGGGATGTTTGAGCACTTGCGTGAAGAGTCGTTACAAGGCTTAAAGGAAATCGGTTTTCATGGTTATGCCGTGGGCGGCTTGTCTGTGGGTGAACCCAAAGAAGACATGCACCGCATCATGGAAAAGATCGTTTGGCAGTTGCCCGAAGACAAGCCCCGTTATTTGATGGGGGTAGGGACGCCCGAGGATTTGGTCGAAGGTGTGAGCCAGGGCATTGACATGTTTGACTGTGTGATGCCCACGCGTAACGCTCGTAACGGGTGGTTGTTTACGCGCTACGGTGACGTGAAGATTCGCAACAGCAAATACAAAGACGATTTGCGTCCGTTGGATCCCACTTGCAATTGCTACGCTTGTAAGAATTTCAGCCGTGCCTATTTGCATCATTTGCAAAAGGTTAACGAAATCTTGGGCGCACGCTTAAATTCCATTCACAACCTTCATTACTACCTCAATTTGATGAAGGAAATTCGAGAAGCGTTGGATAACGATCGCTTTGAAGAATGGCGTGATCAATTCCACCGTGATCGTGCTCGCGGTGTGGATTAACGGTTAAGACAAATTTTGTTGCTATTTTTGGGTCAAGATTAATGAAACCCTTGACCCGAAGGTGCAAAAGCACAAGACGAGTCCCGTATAATTCAAAAACATTCACGTAAAGAAAAATTCTTTACAACTGATTTTTTGTCATGGAGAAAAACATGTTCTTTATTTCTGATGCATATGCTCAAACGGCAGCTGCCGGTGGTGATGCAATGAGCTTTATCACGAGCCTTTTGCCGATGATTTTGATCTTTGCGGCTTTCTGGTTCTTCTTGATCCGTCCGCAACAAAAGCGTCAAAAGGAACACGCCAAGATGGTCGATACGTTGGCCACGGGTGATGAAGTGTTGACGATTGGCGGTATCGCCGGTCGTGTGGTGAGCATTGAAGAACAATACATGGTTATTCAAATCGCTAACGTTAAGGCCGAACAAGTCACCTTGACGATGCGTCGCGACGCCATCCAAGCCGTTTTACCCAAGGGTACGATTAAGACGTTTTAATACGTTAGAAAACAGAACCGTCATCAACCACGGTTCTGTTTCATTTAGCGGGTAACGAAAAACAAAAGTGAAATCCGCTATTGGAGAGCGCGTCGCCCGACGACGTTCTCTTTTTCCTTTTTAACGAGGTCATACAGTGAATCGCTATCCATTATGGAAGTACATCATCATTGCCCTCGCTTTGATTATCGGCATGATCTATACGGCACCGAACTTCTACGGGGAGTCGCCTGCTGTTCAAGTCTCAAGCCAAAAAGCGACGGTCAAAGTTGATGAAGCGCTCTATGCGCGAGTGCAAGCTGCCTTAACCGAGGCACAATTGCATCCTAACGGTCTGTTCTTTGAACAAGGGGCCCAACAAAACACGATTCGTGTTCGTTTCGATCCGACGCAAGCTGAACAACAACTTCAGGCCAAGGAAGTGATCGAGCGTGCTTTAAACCCCGATCCGACCGATCCGTCTTACGTTGTGGCATTGAATTTGGTGCCCAATACCCCGCAATGGCTCTTGAGCTTGCATGCTCTGCCCATGTATTTGGGTTTGGACTTGCGAGGCGGCGTGCACTTCATGCTCGAAGTGGACATGGAAGCTGCGGTTCAAAAGCGTGTTGACGCATTAGCCTCTGACCTTCGTTCTCAATTCCGTGACGAACGCATCCGTCATGCCGGCATTACGCGTGCCGGTAACGCTTTGGACGTGACGTTCCGTTCTGAAGAAGAACGCGGTAAGGCTCGTGACCTTTTGCGCAATACCCATAACGATTTGACGATTGAAGAACGAGACGTTGATGGCAAGTACCATTTGATTGCCACGATGACGCCCTCTTCTTTGCAAAACGTGATGGATTACGCCTTAAAGCAAAACATCTCTACGCTTCACAATCGTATTAACGAATTGGGCGTGGCTGAACCCGTGATTGCTCAACAAGGTGCAACGCGTATTGTGGTGCAATTGCCCGGTGTGCAAGATACGGCCAAGGCTAAAGACATTTTGGGTCGTACGGCAACGCTTGAAATCCGCATGGTCGATGATTCGCCTGAAGCTTACGCACAGTTGAGCGCCGGTACGGTGCCCTTTGGTGACGAACGCTACCTTGACCGTGAAGGTAATCCCATTTTGGTCAAGCGCCAAGTGGTCTTGACGGGCGACAATTTAAATGACGCTCAAGCCGGTTTTGACCAACAAACGCAAGAGCCGACGGTGAACTTAACGTTGGACTCTCGTGGTGCTCGTATTTTCCAAGACGTGACGCGTGAGAACGTCGGTAAGCGCATGGCCATTATCCTTTTTGAAAAGGGTAAGGGAGAAGTCGTGACGGCACCGGTCATTCGTCAAGAAATTGGTGGCGGTCGCGTGCAAATTTCTGGTCGCATGACGACAACGGAAGCCACGGATACGGCATTACTTTTGCGTGCCGGTTCTTTGGCCGCTCCGATGGAAATCATTGAAGAACGTTTGGTGGGCCCGAGCTTGGGGGCTGCCAACATTGAAGCGGGCTTCCGCTCCACGCTTTACGGTTTCGCCGTCGTGGCCATCTTCATGATCATCTACTACCAAGTCTTTGGTGCGATTTCGGTCTTTGCCTTGACGTGTAACGTGATGCTTTTGATTTCATTGCTCTCTATGCTTCAAGCCACGTTAACCTTGCCGGGTATTGCTGCTATTGCATTGACTCTTGGTATGGCCGTTGACGCCAACGTGTTGATTAACGAACGCATTCGTGAAGAATTGCGTGAAGGACGTTCGCCGCAACAAGCCATTAGTGAAGGTTTCGATCGCGCATTTGCCACGATTTTGGACTCTAACATTACGAGTTTGATTGCCGGTATTGCCTTGTTGATTTTCGGTTCCGGTGCTGTCCGTGGTTTTGCCGTGGTGCACTGTTTGGGCATTATGACGAGTATGTTTACCGCTATCATGGTCAGCCGTGGTTTGGTGAACTTGATCTACGGTCGTCAGAAGAAGCTCAAGCGCATTCATGTGGGCCAAATTTGGAAGCCCACGGATAACGAATAAAGGAGTCTGTGATGGAGTTATTTAGAATTCGGCGCACGATTCCTTTCATGCGCTACTCAAAGATCTTTAACGCGATTTCTTTTGTCTCGTTTTTGATCGCCGTGTTCTTCTTGTTCACGAAGGGTTTGGCCTTCTCGATCGAGTTCACGGGCGGTACGGTGATGGAAGTCTCCTACCCGCAAGCCGCTCCTACGGAACAAATCCGTGAGGAGTTAAAAGATAAGCTTGGCATTGAAGCCGCAGTGCAAAACTTTGGTACGGCGCGTGACGTGATGATTCGTTTGCCTATCGGTGCAGATGAAACGTCCGGTGAACAAGCCACCAAGGTGATGGGCGTTTTGCATCAGTCTGAACCCGGTGCCACGATGACCCGTGTGGAATTCGTGGGTCCGCAAGTGGGTGAAGAATTGGCAACCGACGGTTTGACCGCTTTGATTTTGGTGGTCATCGGTATTGTGGTTTACTTGGCCTTCCGTTTCGAATGGAAGTTCTCTGTGGCCGCCATTATCGCTAACTTGCACGACGTGGTCTTGGTTTTGGGGATTTTCTCCATTATGCAATGGGAATTCTCGCTACCGGTGCTCGCTGCCGTTTTGGCCGTGTTGGGTTACTCGGTGAACGAATCCGTGATTATTTTCGACCGCTGTCGTGAACACTTCAAGAAGATGCGTCGTGTGGACTCGCAAGAGATCATCGACTCGGCCATTACCGCTACGATTTCCCGTACGGTGATTACCCACTCGTCAACGCTTGCGATGACGTTGGCCATGTTCTTCTTCGGTGGCCCCGCACTTCACTACTTCTCTTTGGCTTTGACGATCGGTATTTGCTTCGGTATTTACTCTTCTGTGTTCGTGGCTGCTGCTATCGCCCTTTACTTGGGTGTGAAGCGTGAAGATTTGGTGAAGCCCTTAAAGAAGGAAAATCCGCAAGAAATGGTTCCTTAATCGTTTCAAGTTGATTCTCTGACACACAAAAAGCCTTTCGGTCATTATGATTGAAAGGCTTTTTAAATGATTGAAAAGGACTGATGATGACGACGGTTGAAGCGTTGGCAAAGAAGGTGTTAGAAGGCGGTGAACTCACGCGTGAAGAGGCTCTAAAGCTTTATGAAGCGCCTTTAGAAGACGTGTGTCACTGGGCCAATCGTATTCGTGAAAAGTTCTGTGAAAACGGCTTTGACCTCTGCACGATTATTAACGCAAAAAGCGGGCGTTGCTCGGAAAACTGTCGCTTCTGCTCTCAGTCCATTCATAGCCATACGGCGAGCGCCGTGTATCCGTTATTAAGTACCGAAGACATCGTCAAACAAGCCGTGCGTGATGCAGCGCAAGGCGTGTTGCGTTTTTCGATTGTGACTTCGGGTAAACGCCTCACGAACCGCGAAGTTTTGAAAATCTGCGAAGCGGTTAAAGCCATTAAAGCCGCGTGTGACATCTCTGTTTGTGTTTCCTTGGGGCTATTGAAAGAAGAACAGTTCGTTTGGTTAAAAGAAGCGGGCGTGGAGCGTGTTCACAACAATTTAGAAACGTCGGAACGCAATTTCCCGAATGTATGCACGACGCACACGTTCGCTGACAAAGTTGATGCCATTCTTGCCGCTCAACGCGCGGGATTGCCCGTTTGTAGCGGTGGCATCATGGGGTTAGGCGAGACGGTGGAGGATCGTATTGATATGGCCATTAGCCTCAGAGAACTCGGCATTAAGAGCATCCCCGTGAATATGTTAAATGCGATTGAAGGTACGCCTTTTGCGGGGAACGTTCGCTTAACTCAGGATGAGCTTCGTCGGATTGTGGCGGTTTATCGCTTTATTTTGCCTGGGGCGTCCATTCGCTTGGCAGGGGGCCGTGGCCTTTTAGCCGATAAAGGGAAAAGCTGTTTTATGTCGGGCGCTAATGCGGCGATTTCGGGTGATATGTTGACAACCGCAGGGATTACGGTCGCAACGGATAAAGCGATGTTAGATGAATTGGGATTTGTGCCGAAACGCTGTAACGGATAACGTTTTTAATGGTTTTGCGAATGACGGTCTGCTTGAAAAAGTGGGCCGTTTTTTTCGTTTTGGGGATGAACTTATAAAGTTAACTGGATAACTTGATAAGTAACTGTATATTTTTAATCAAAAATATACAGTTCGTGATTCAGTAAGTTTAAAAAGTCAATGAATACAAAGGATTAGGTTACTGCATAACTGGATACTTAACTTGATAAGTTAGTGAGCAACTGACCAAATGTTGACAGGTATCGACAAAAATTCGTCTGTTGAGTCGTCAGTAAAGTGAATACTGGATAAGTTAACTTTCATGAAAAAGTTGGATAGAGGTGCCGTAATGTGCACCTTTTTTTGTTATTGAAATAAAACTTTATTAATTATCAATGTGTTAATTGATGAGTTTCCGATTTAAAAGTTCGTTTTAAAAGACTGAGAGCAGATCTTAGAGGTAACGCAATAAATAGAAGTGTTGCAAAAAGACAACATTTAGAAAAAGTAGTTCGAAAGAAATCTTGACTGCATGGGGGGGGTATGACGGACAATGCATACAGAATCACTGAAGGAAATATTGAGATCTTCGGTTATTCAAATCTTTTGTATAAGAAGGAAATACATCATGAAAAAGACTTTAGCTGCTGTCGCCGTTTTGGGCGCATTTGCTGGTTCTGCTTTGGCTGCTGACGTGACGTTGTACGGTCGCGTTAACCTCGGTGTTCAATACATGCACGCTGATGATGGCGTAGAAACCACGGATTCTTGGTCTATGAATTCTGGTGATGCTACGGGTTCCCGTTTTGGTATCAAGGGTTCCGAACAAATCTCAGAAGGCTTGACGGTTGGTTTCACGTTGGAACAAGGCTTCAATGCCGATGATGGTAAGGATGACGGTAAGCATGCCTTCAGCCGTGAATCTCGTCTCTATGTCGCTACGGACTACGGTACGTTGCATATGGGTCGTTTCGGTGCTTTGGATGCTGCTACGGGTTCTGTTGACTACACGGGTTGGTTAAGCGCCTCTGGTACGGGTTATGGCACGAATATTAACGACCACGGTCGTGTTTTGAAGACCTACAGCCGTTATGACAACTCTATTGCCTACACTTCTCCTGAATTTGCAGGTATGACTGTCGCGGCTATGGCTTCCTTGGGTAATGGTGATGCAGATAAGGGTCTTAAAGAAGGTTCTTCTGATGTGGATCGTTACTATGGTTTAGGCGTTAAGGGTCAATGGGGTGCCTTGGGTGCCGGTTTGGTTGTGAGCCAAGTTGACGTTGGTCACGTTGTTGAAACGAAAGATTTCGACGATGCATTGAACGTAACTGCTGGCGTTAATTATGACTTCGGTGTTGCAAAGGTCTTCTTGGCTGGTAACTACTATGATGGTGGTTATGGTTTGTATGACGAAGAAAAGCGCGACTACAGTCAATATGGCGTGAGCTTAAGTGTTTCCGCCCCGGTTGCTGGTGGTACGTTAGAAACGGCTGTAGGTTACGCTGTTGGTACGGATGACCTCATCGAGAATGGTGACGATGAAGTCAAGATCTTGAACGTTGGTGCAATGTACAAGTATCCGTTAAGCAAGCGTACGTACGTCTACGCCGGTGTTGGCTATGATCAAGAAGAAGCTTACGGTGCTGAAAAGGTTAAGACGACCGAAGTTATCTCTGGTCTCGTCCATCAGTTCTAATCTGAATTTCGGCAGTTCTCTACTACCTTCTGCCAAATTTAGTTAGTCGAAAAGCCCTGAGAAACTGATCACTTCTCGGGGCTTTACTTTAAATCCCCATTGTGGAATACCTTTCATGCCAGCAACCGATCGTCGTCCGGGTCAGGCTCAACCCGAATACCTTAAAAAGATTGCCTACAACGTCTTTGAACTAGGGCATGGTTACAAGACTTGCGCGGCTGTGTTGGATTTATCCATCTACACCGTGCGCGAATGGTATGCGCAATATAAGCTCGGTCTTTACAAACCAAGCACTATTGAATCAAAGAACAAGAAAACGTTTTATAGCCAAGCGTTTCGCCAAAAGGTTTTGAACGATTATTTTGAAAACAAACCGTCAATAACGGAACTTTCAAGACGCTATGAAGTGTCAAAACGAACGTTGAAGCGTTGGATTGATGAGCAAAACAAAACTGAACAATGAAGTTTTAACTTTGACGAATTGGTTGGAAAATTCGCTGTTAAATGTTCAAATTGTGAGTTGAGGAGTTG
>DBFZTP010000144.1:0-2630 GCA_048520025.1 Candidatus Aphodousia sp. | reverse complement strand
CAAATGAGAGTGACTCTCAAATAAAAATAATGCTAAAGTGTCTGCACACTGAATGAAAAACCGACGTTTCGGTTTAAACAAAAAGGAATAATAAAATGGCTTTACTCAAAAAGACCCTCCTCCCCTTCAAGGCAACCGCCTTTCATAACGGTGACTTCGTTGACATCACGCAAGACGACCTTCTTGGCAAGTGGTCCATCGTTTTTTTCTACCCTGCTGACTTTACCTTTGTCTGCCCGACCGAGTTGCAAGACTTAGCCCTTAACTACGATGCCTTTAAGGCTCTTGGCGTTGAAATCTATGCGGTCTCCACCGATAGCCACTTCACGCACATGGCTTGGCATGAATTCAGCCCCGCCGTGGGTTTGGTGCAATTCCCGATGATTGGCGATCCGACACTTACCTTGAGTCGCAACTTTGGCGTTCTCATCGAAGAGGAAGGTATGGCCGAACGCGGTACATTCGTCATTAACCCCAACGGTGAAGTCGTTGTCATGGAAGTGCACGACAGCGGTATCGGTCGCGACGCTCAAGAACTTTTGCGCAAGGTTCAAGCTGCTCAATACACGGCTGCCAACCCCGGTGAAGCTTGCCCTGCCGCATGGCGTCCGGGTCAAAAAGCCATGAAGATGACCAATGACTTGATCGGTAAAATCTAATCAGAACCAGTCTGATCAATCAGCCGCCGAAGGAGAAATCTTTCGGCGGTTTTGTTTTGAGACTCTTTTGATACACTCCGTTACGAGAATCCGCAAAGAAAACAACAAAATAGCTTGCATTTGAGAATTATTCTCATTAATATACTACTAACCATGATACTTCGTAAGGTTCGCTAAAGAATTCTTCGGTAAATTGCTAAGTATCAAAAAGAAGTTTGAGCTAGCTTCTAAAACGATAGGGCCTAAAGGGGTGGAACTAACGTTGAAGAAGTTTTCTCCCAGCTCAAGGGTGACGATAAACTTTTCTCCTTGGTTTATCGAATCTCTCAGTCCTACAAAGACTTCTTGGTCCAAACGAAAAAGAGGCGTTCACCAGCGCCTCTTTTTTTGCCTTACTAGAAATAAGCTTATTCCCAATAAGCTTAATTCCCGTAAGGTTCTAACCTTTGTCGTTAATTACCCACTCCCCACGACGATTATTCCCAATTCGGCTTAACTTTCCACTATCCTGCCAAACTTTCATTCGGCGCTTGACGGTCAACACAGGAACATTCAACCGTTGAGCTAACTCCATTTGAGTAATTTTTGAATTATTCCGAATGGCTTGGAGAAGATTATCTTCTAGACTGACTCCTCTGCCTTCAGACTCCGTTTGAGTTGGTTGTTCTATCGTTGCATTACGAGTAGGCAATTGACCATGGGGCAATCTGAAAAGATTGACTCGAAAATCATTTCCCATATCAATCAATTGCGGCGGAGGTAAGCCATAAGCCCTTGCTTCATTAAACATACGAGGGATACCGCTACCCCACGCTTCAATAATCTTTAAGTATGAAAATGCGCTCGCAATGCCTCGGTTACGAATTTTAGAAAGCCCCTCTTTGAGCTTTTCAATTGAAAGATCGTTATCTAACATCCCAGGCGACGTTACTTCCAGACGGTCATCAAAAATCGCTACTTGGACTTTCCCTTGGGCAAGATAGCTTCTGTGACAAACCGCATTTGCAATCATCTCACGAATAGTAGCAACTGGAAGCTCGTAAATATCTTCTCTTGCCAATCCGTTAATTTTTGTCCCCATATTGATATGTTGAAGAACAAAGTCCCATGCCGACGAAATCTGCTCATAAATGGGACCGGAAAATTCCTTTCGTGAAATAAAAACGGTACGGTCATTTCCCTTAAAGAGAGCACACTGAACAACAGCATCAGGGAATAAATCATTACGCCCATCTAGCAATGCATAGCCATTGGTTAAATGAGCCATACCATTTTGTTCGATTAAAAGACGCCAAGAGAGTAGCTGATTTTTTGTCAATTGTTTGACATTTTTGCGTTCTTGCTCTGTTTCACACAAGGATAGGGCGTGTTTATAGAGCTTATCGCAAAAAACGGAAATTTCTTCATTTGAAACAGTCTCGGGACGCACCAACTGGTCAAAAGATCGATTACTGCCTTCAAGAATTAACTCTTTGACTTTAGTAGGTTCCGCACGTCTTGTTGTTCCCGCTACACGAACATAAGTTCCCTTCTCAATCCCTTCTTTTTTGAGAAAATACGGACGTTGCATACCACTTGCAACTTCCAACACAATAATTTGTTTACCATCTACCTCTTGAATACTGATATCTGGCGTAATTAGCGGCTCACAGCTGTCATAAATAGCGTTAGTAATAGCATCCATCTTCAGAAAAATCTCTTCCTTGCTAAAACCTTTAACCGCCCAAGTTAAATTTTCAACACCAAAGATAACCTTACCACCTCCACCATTAGCAAAGGCGATGATAGTTTTTAAATATTTTTCACTTTTCGAAGGAATATCCTCTTTGAATTCCACATTGTCAGATTCGCCACCATAAATTTCTTCGAGCGTCATACTTATTCCTTTGAATGGTATCAATGGTATCAATAGTATCACAAATTTGATACCATTGATACCATTGATACTATTTATTTATCTCTCCTGAAACC
>DBFZTP010000143.1:0-14513 GCA_048520025.1 Candidatus Aphodousia sp. | reverse complement strand
TAAAAATGAAGTACACAGCACCGACCATACAGAGACCCGCATAAACATAATTCATCTTTAGCGGTTCCTTCATGAAGAGCACCATAAAGGGTACAAACATCACCAGGGAAATTACTTCCTGAAGAATTTTTAATTGTGCCACATTCATCACAGAATATCCAATTCTGTTGGCAGGAATCATGAACAAATATTCGAAAAAGGCAATGGCCCAACCCATGAGCACAGCCCAAATCCAACCTCGATGCCCCAAAAGTTTTAAGTGCCCATACCAAGCACAAAACATGACGGTATTGGATAGGCACAACAAAAACGTCGTTTGCACGAAAGGCGGCAAATTCAAAAAGTATGACATAGGAAATTTTTAGACGATTTTAAAAATCGGTTGATCGGCAACGCCTGCCAAGAAGTCTTGCACAACCCCCTTGCCCGCAATCTTCGCCTTGGAGTCAATGTCACACATCGGCACTAAAACAAAAGCGCGTTCATGCATACGGGGGTGAGGCAAAATAAGAAACTCACTTTGACGCGTTTCTTCGTCATAAGTCAGTAAATCCAAATCCATCGTGCGCGGTGCGTTATGAATTCCGATAGGGCGCATACGACCAAAATCTTTTTCAATGCGCAAAAGTGCCGTCAAAAGCTCTTCCGGTGTCAAAGAGGTCGATACCAAAATCACCGCATTGACGTAATCCGGCCCCGATGAGTCAATGGGCGCCGTCTGATAAAAATGTGACGTTGCTTCAACGTTAATTCCGGGCTCAGCATTAATGACGGCAATCACGTCTTGGAGAGCCTTCAGAGGCTCTCCCAAATTGGCACCAAGCGCCACATACGCCTTATGAGCAAAACTCATGATTACTCCGCAGGCTTCGTATCTAACAGAGCCGCTTTACGTACAGCAGGTTTTCTCGTACGGCGCACAGGAGCTTTTCTCTTTTTCGGCGCTTCTGTCTCTTGAGCCTTCACTGCGGGCGCATCATTCATTTCGATCGCGACATCTGGAACGATAACGATCTCATCACTTGCCTTCGGCGCTTCTTTTTTGCGAGGTGCTCGGCGAGTGCGAGGTTTGCGAGGAGGCTTAGCCGGTTTTTCGCTTCGCCCGGCCATCTCATTGAAGGTCTCTAAAACATCATCCTCGATGTCCAAGTCTTCAATTAAGCGATCCGTATCACGCACTTCTTGCCACGTTTGAGCCTCTTGCATCAATTGCTTTTTGATTTGTGCCTTAGAGGGCTTTTTCACTTCACCGCGCTTAACTTTACGGGCTTGAGCGTTGAGTTCTGCTTGCTTTTGAACCATCTCATGGCGACGATCTTCGTCGGCTTCTTGAAATTGCGTCCACCAATCAACAATTTCTTTATCAACCAAACCTAAGATGCTGCGCAAAAGCATAAAGTCGTAACCAGCTCGGAACTTCGGAATATTCAATAAACCGAATGTGGCACGCACGGAAGAGCGACGCAAGAGTTTTACTTGCAAGACCCAAATGGTCAGAATATCTTCGACAAAACGGTTTTGAATAGCCAAGCGTTCACACTGTTGGTGAAGCACTTCTTGACCTGCGGCAATCATGGCAGGAATCTGACCTTGACCACGAGCGATATGCTCTTCAAAAATACGGTGCGTCATCGGCCACAAAAGCGTGGCAAACAAAAAGGACGGAGAGACCTTTTTACCGATGGAAATGCGCTCATCGGTGCGTTGCATCGCCAACATCAAAAATTCTTCCCCATGGGGCTCTTTAAGAGCAACATCCAACAAAGGAATCACGTTGCGATAAAGGTTCAGACTTTGTAAAACTTCCAAGCACTTAACCGCCTTACCGCACGTTAAGAGTTTGAGGGCTTCATCAAAAAGTCGGGCCTCGGGAACGTTAGATAAAAGGCCCGATTGACGTTTAATGGGACTTAACGTTTCTTCATCGATTTTGAAATTTAATTTGGACGCAATACGCACCGCACGAAGCATACGTACAGGATCCTCACGATAACGCTCTTTAGCGTCTCCAATAATACGAACCACGCCCTCGAGAATGTCTTGCATGCCGTTGTGATAATCAATCACTTCTTCTGTGGTCGGATTGTAATAAAGCGCATTAATCGTAAAGTCGCGACGCGCGGCGTCTTCCCACATTTCACCAAAAACGTTATCGGAAATCACGCGACCAAAGCGATCCTTTTCAACGCCATCGGCGTGCAACGCACGAAAGGTCGAACACTCAATAATTTCTCGACCAAACATCACGTGAACTAAACGGAAACGACGACCAATAATAATGGCACGGCGTTGGCAACGTTTGATTTGCTCGGGCGTTGCATTGGTAACCACGTCAAAATCTTTCGGGGTAACACCCAACATCAAGTCACGCACAGCACCACCGACAACATAAGCTTCAAAGCCTGCTTGCTGAAGGTTTCTTACGGTTTTGATGGCTTCGTAGCTGACTTGACGACGGTTGATACCGTGTTCATCTCTTGAAATCACACGAGGCGTGCGATTGGGTTGAGAAGACTTTTTTGCAGGAGCAAAAAATTCTTTCGTATAGGCAATAATATTTTTGAACATTTAAGAAAAGTCCTTCCAGGGCCGCCCTCCGAAAAAGCGTCTGTTTCTTTATCGAGCAAAGAGCTCAATAACAGACCAACCTCGTTTTTCTGCTAGTTCTTTTAGTCGAGGATCCGGATTGGTTGCAACCACATGACCGTTAAATTTTTCTACGAATTGTATCAAGGGAAGGTCAGTTATGGAATCGGTATAAAAAACAAGATGTTCCAAGTTCTCAACTTGCTCCCCTTTTGACGTCAAAAAGTCCGACAATCGATCAATTTTGCTTGCGCCATAACAATAATCGCCCAAGTGTTGACCGGAAAACTCCCCTTCGGGCGTCAAAAGTGGCGTTGTTGCCAACACATGCTCAATACCAAAACGTTCAGCAATGGGCGCGCTGATGAAGCGTTGAGTCCCCGTGGCCATCACCAACGTGTAGCCATCGGCTTTCATAGCTGAGACAAGCCCCAAAGCAGACGACGTGATTTTGGGAAAAATTATTTCGTTGAGAAAGTTTTCTCGAATCCACAGAAGAAACTGACGAGGAAAGCGCGACAAAATTGTCATGTGATAAGCCATAAAGGCTTCGACGTCAAAATTTCCCGCTCGATAATCCGCTAAGAACTGATGACATTGAGCAACTTCACCACGCATATCAACGCCACTTTGCTTAGCTAAATACTCAATCCATTGCACACCGGCATCGACCGATAAAAGCGTTCCATCCAGATCAAATACGGCGAGTTTCATATTTTCCCCGCAATTAAAGGGTTTGCTTATCCAACCACTTTTTGAGTTCCGGCACCGTGATGGCATTTTTCTTTAAGGCCAACAATTCACGGTCCATTTGGGATAACAGGCGAGAAAGCGTTTTAATGTCTCGAGGCAAATAGGTTTGCATCCACTTTTGCGCCTCGGGTGTCACCACAATGCCACGAGCCATGGCCTGCGCCATCAGCACTTCCCACATTTCGCCTTTTAAAGGTTTAATTTGGAAAACTGCGCCCCAAGTCAAGCGAGTCAGAATATCTTCGCGAACAAACTTCTCCGCCGGAGACTTTCTCCCCGTCATCACAAGCGTGGTGCCGGGATGAACACGGATTTCATTGATGAGTGCGAATAAAAGATCAAGACCGTTTTCAGACAACGTATCGACTTCGTCAACAGCGTAACGAACGCGATCGGGTGAGAAGACGGGAACACCGTAGTCAATCAGTCCCATGGCTTGTGCCAAATGGGTCTTCCCTACGCCTTCGGGACCCCAAAGGTAAACCAATTGAGGCTCTGCCACCTCGCTCATTTGTTTTAAACAATTCAAGGCAGGCGCATTCTCACCGACGACAAAATTCTCTAATGTCGGTGCAGGATCAATAGCAATATCAAGGGGAAGTTGTTCAAACAGCATCTCTTTGTTACTAAATAGCCTTAAGCCTTGGTAAAATAATAAGATTGACAGACGGATACGCAAGTGTACCGCCACATTTAATTTTTTTGGGGATTTATCCTACTATGACGCAACTTTCTTACGCTGCTGCCGGTGTTGATATTGATGCTGGCGACGAACTCGTTGATCGAATCAAGCCTTTGGCTAAGAAGACGCTTATTCCGGGCGTTTTAGCCAGTGTCGGTGGTTTCGGTGCTATGTTTGAAATCTCCAAAGAATACAAGAACCCTGTTCTTGTGACCGGTACGGACGGCGTGGGCACGAAATTGAAGTTGGCCTTCACGTTGGGTCGTCACGACACGGTCGGTCAAGACTTGGTCGGCATGAGCGTCAACGACATCTTGGTGCAAGGTGCCAAGAGCTTATTCTTCTTGGACTACTTCGCTTGCGGTAAGCTCGACGTTGACGTGGCTGAACGCGTGGTGGGCGGTGTTGCTCGCGGTTGCGAATTAGCCGGTTGCGCTTTGATCGGTGGTGAAACGGCTGAAATGCCGGGTATGTACCCCGAAGGCGAATATGACCTCGCCGGTTTCGCTGTCGGTATCGTTGAAAAAGATCAAGCCATTGACGGCAAGTCCATTGCTGCCGGTGACGTTGTTTTAGGTTTGGCCTCTTCCGGCCCGCACTCTAACGGTTTCTCTTTGATCCGTAAGGTCGTTGAAGTGACGAACACCTCTTGGGATATGCCCTTGGATGGTCGTACCTTGGCCGACTGTGTGATGGAACCGACGCGCATTTACGTCAAGCAAGTGCTCAACGTTATGAAGAGCGTCAAGATCAAGGGCATGGCCCACATCACGGGTGGCGGTTTGATCGAAAACGTGCCCCGTATTCTTCCTGAAAACACGCAAGCCGTTATTCACGCTGACAGCTGGACGCGTCCGGCCGTCTTCGACTGGTTGCAAGAAGCCGGCAACATCGATTCTCACGAAATGCACCGTGTGTTTAACAACGGTATCGGCATGGTCGTAATCGTGTCGGCTGAGGAAGCTGATGCCGCTATCAAGGCTTTCGAAGCCGAAGGTGAAAAGGTCTTCCGCTTGGGCGAAATCGTCACGCGTAAAGACCAAGAACCCGGCTGTGTTGTTATCTAATAATTAACACACTAGAGAAGTTCTATCACAGTAGGCGAAATAACAATATTTCGCCTATTGTCATTTTGGAGTTAATTTCAATGCGTAAAGACAATCCTGCCTTTGTTCCTGATTCTCCCTTTGCTCGTCCGATGACGCAAGCACACATGGACTTTTTCTCTGCCATTCCTAAAACGGAATTGCATTGCCATTTATTGGGCACCACGCAAAAAGCCACTTTCGAAGACTTTGTTAAAACTTCCGGCGCTCCTGTCAGCCAAGAAGAAATCGACGGTTTTTTCACTCGTGGTGATAAGCCGGTGGGTGTTTTGCGCATTTTCCGTGCTTTAGAAGAGCACATTTTGATTAAGCCCGAAATGCTCACACGCATTACCTACGAATACCTCCAAGACTGCAAAAAGCACGGCATTCGTTACACGGAGTTTTTCTGGAACTACACGGGTTTGGCCCGTCACTATAGCTTCGAAGCTGCGCAAGCTGCCATCATCGAAGGCATTCATCAAGGTGAAAAGGATTTCGGCGTTATCGGTCGCTTAATTCCTTCCATTGACCGCGAAGCCGAACCTGAATACGCCGTTGAGTTGGTGCGAGAAATGATTGCACATCGTGCGCCTGAAACCATTGGCCTGGGGATCGACTATCGTGAAAACGATCATGAACCGGAAAACTTCTGGAAGGCCTTTATGATGGCCAAGGATGCGGGCTTTAAGATCACGATTCACGCCGGCGAATTCGGCTGCCACTGGCGCAATGTTGAAACCGCCATGGATCTTTTAAAAGCCGATCGCTTGGATCACTGCTACACGATTATTGATAATCCTGAACTCGTCAAAATCGCCAAAGATCGTGACTTTATCTTTACGGTCGTGCCCACGAACTCATACTACTTGCGTACGTTCACCGATGAAGAATGGGCGATTAAGCAACCGATTCGCAAAATGGTTGAAATGGGTCTTCGTGTCCATCCCAATACGGACGATCCCACGATGCACCACGTCAATGCAACGCAAACGTGGATGTTGATGTACAACTTCTTGAATTTCTCCCTCGATCAACTCAAGGGCTTTATGTTAAACGGCATTGACGGCGCTTGGATTGACGAAGCAACGAAAGACAAGTGGAAGAAAGAATGGAGTGAAGAATTTGACGAATTGGTCAAAAAATTCCCCGCTTAAGCGCAGGTGCTAAAACAAATTGAGGATCGAATTTTCGATCCTCTTTTTGTTACTTGGCGGGTCCTTCTAAGTGGCACTTCTTTTCTTCAAAGCATTTACGCTCAGCAAATTCACCCTTCTTACCCACATTGAAAGACGAAACCGGACGATGGTAACCCATCACTCGGGTCCACACTTCACAGGGTTGACGTTCGCTGTCTTTTAATTGAATTTTTTCGTCCATTTTCATTCTCCTTTTCGAATGCGATTTTCACTATAACACAATATATTGTCAATCTGCCTATCCTTTTCACTAAATATATAGATGCGATAGTTAAAAACAAAAACAACGGATAACCCGATCTTTCGTTACAATTGATGCTGTTCCTGTTATTGGTTTTTGAGGGAGTTTTTTTGCAATGAAGTACTTTGACTTTGAATTATTAGGCATTAAGCGCAAATTGCCTTATGTTCGCGTCGCAGACAAGTTGGCACTGGCCAGTTTTGTGGTGTTATCCGACACCGAGTTAGTTCAAGCCGCCGCTCCCGAACTTGTCAAACGTTTGCCTGAAGTTGACCTTTTGATGACGGCTGAAGCCAAAGGCATCATTCTTACCTATGAAATGAGTCGCATCATGGGCATGAAAGACTTCATCGTTGCTCGCAAAAGCTACAAGCCCTACATGCAAAATGCGCTCTCTCATACCTTGCACTCTGTCACGACACAAAAAGAGCAAACCTTGTGGCTCGATGGTGCCGACGCTGAGCGTATTAAGGGCAAACGCATCGCTTTGATTGATGACGTCTTTGCCACGGGCGAATCACTGAAAGCCATTGAAGAATTGGCAACGGCCGCAGGCGCAAAAGTGGTTGCACGCGCTGCCATTTTGGCCGAACTTGAAAGCGTCGGTCGCCCCGATTTGATTTACTTAAAAGAACACTATGTCTTTAGAGCCAACGATGACGGTACCTTTACGCCGATTCATACGCTCAAAGAAATGGAAGACCTCAAAAAATAATAAGAATGCCGCTATTGCTCCCACATAAGAAGCAATGGCGGCACTCTCTACTCTCTCGAAACTTTTCTCTTACAACAACAAAAGCGAAATCGTTGTTGCAGCTGCGATGGTGGGCAGCGCATTGCGCTTGGCCATCGACATCGGATTAACACCGGCCAATCGAGCACAAATGATGGCGCTTGCTGCCACAGGCGACATCGTGCGACCCAAAGCGGCCGAGACTTGCGCCGCACCACCCAGTTCCGTAATGGTGTAGCCGAATTCCGGCGCATGCGGCACTACGGTCCCAATAAAGGCTAACGAAGCTGCATTACCCGAACCCGATACCACGGACATCAGGAAGGGACCGGCCGTAGCGGCCACTTGCGTTGCCGAGGTGGAATTTTTCATGGCATCCAAAAGCGCACCCGTCAAACCGATTTGCTCCATCCCTGCACAGAACATGGCGGCACACGCCATCAAACCAATCACTTCGCAGAAACTGTCACCAGCACCACGGAAAAATTCTTTTGTCGTTTGTCCCGGCGAAGAACGCGTCACCACAATCGCTAAAACGACACCAATAATCATGGATTGGGGCACTGTGATGTAGGGCAAGATTCCTACTTGCTTGGAGCCCAAGACCAACAATAAAAGCGGTACCACGGGGACGATGGCGTAAAGTCCGTTAATCTTAAAATCCTCAGGCAAAGCGCTTTGCAAGCTCACGGGAGACGTACCCACCCCTTCTTTCAAAAAAAGAGATGTGATGGCCAAGATTGCAACTGCCACTGCCAAACCACAAAGTACAGCAGGAGCAATCGCTGCAATCACGGTCATCACATCTGTCTTTGCCATATCAGCGACTAGAGGATTAAACATAAACCCTGGAGAAATGACCGACCCCCAGGTCCCCAAGAAAACAGCACTGCCGGCCATCACGGGTTTTACACGTAAGGCCAACAACATCGGAATCAAAAGCGTGCCAACCGCAGCGGAAACACCGGCCGCAGACGGCAGCGAAATATTTAAAAAGAAGGTCACGATGACAGCGCCGGGTACAACGAAAAATTTCACATGCGTCAACAACCCCGTGACCACGGCCACCAAGTGCTCGGAGCACTTTGTGACCCGAATCACATAGGAAAAACCCATCACCGTACAAACAATCGGTACCAAACCGCTATTGGTAAACTGCTTAATAAAAGCATTGGCCGCCATCACCAAGTCGCCCCCTAAAAGGGCCATCAGTGCACCGGATAAAAACAACGTCATTCGCGTTTCGAAATTTTTGATAATTAACGCGAACGTTCCAATCACAATCAGTAAGCCGACCCAGACCATCATCTAAAGTCCTTTCACACTATTTTTTGACAATCATGAGGGAGAATTATAGAAAAGAGATTTTGTTTCATCGTGTGATTTTTGCACTATTATTCATACATAATATTTTCTAGGAAAATTTAATTTTCTTAATAAAATCAGTCAAACTTTCTGATTATCGTTTTAAAATAAAGATAAATTTTCACGTCTTATCGTGCAATTTTTGCAATTTTAGGGAAATTACTAATGGATCAATTGCTTAATCGAAAGCGATTTCACCTCGAGGTTTGGGAATTATTGTTCCGTGTCATTGAGGAACAGTCCCTTGCGCGCGTAGCTGACCAACGAGGATTGGATCGAACACAAGTCTCGCGCTTGATTAAAGCGCTCGAAAATGACGTGGGCCACGAATTACTCATTCGCAACGGCCCCACCATTGCTCCAACCCAATTTGCCCTGCAAGCCAGAGACAAACTGCAGCCTATTTGGGAAGAGTTCAATCAATCGCTATTAACACTCTCGACCAAGGGCGAACAAGATAGCGGCATCATCCGATTCGGGGCCAGACCCGGCTTCATGCAATCACAAATTCTTCCGATTTTGGGGGAATTTCAACAAAAGTACCCGCACATCACGTTCGATATCATCGCCGACGATGATCCTCGTACCTACATGCGCGGACAAACCGATGTCATGTTCTATTACGGTCCCGTGAATAACCCCAATCTCATTGAAAATTGGGTTTCGCGCTCCGTTTTCATCCCCTGCGCTTCCCCCGAGTACGTGAAAAATCACGGGATGCCCAAGACGCCTGAGGATCTTCGCACCCACATTGGCATCGTGTACACGGGGCGCCATCGCCGTCAAGAAAAGGTGCTCGAATTAGCCGGTGACCGTCGCGCCTATGAGTGGCACTCTACCTTGCGTGTTAATAGCATGAAGGCCGTTAAAGAAGCAGCGCTGGCCGGTGCCGGCATTATTGCGGACATCCCAATGCACCATTGCTATAAAGAATTGATGAGTGGAGAATTAATCCCCGTTTTAAATGGTTGGCACGCCCCTAACTTGGACTACTACATCGCCTCAACGCTTGAAGCCACAAAGTTAAAACGCGTGCAAATTTTCATTGAATGGTACGTGCAGAAACGACGCGAGATTGAAACGGAACGAAAGCGCATTTTGCAACAGCAATACAACGTTCCCATCTAAGGAAAAGGCTCTGAAATCTTTCGACTCAGAGCCTTTCGTTTTTGAAGAATTTTCGTTACGGAATAACACCTAACGAAATGACCGACGTTACCAACGTGATCACGATGATGGAGATGATGTTAAGCCAGAAACCCGCACGGATCATCTCTGCAATACGGATACGACCCGTCCCAAAGATGATGGCATTCGGGGGCGTACCCACCGGCATCATGAAGGCCATTGAGGCACCCAACGTCGTGCAAATCAACAAGGATTCCGGATGCATATTAATGGACTCAGCGATAGCAGCCACTAAAGGCATCATCGTTGCAGCCAAAGCCGTATTGGACGTAAATTCAGAGGCAAAGACGGCCAACGTCGTAATACCGCCTGCTACAGCCATATCGGGCAAACCGGCAAAAGCGATTGCACCCGAACCCACGACACTGGCCATACCCGTCGTTTGAATGGCGTGCGCCATCGTCAAGCCACCACCGAAGAGCAAAAGCACGTCCCAAGCCACGGCTTCAGAAGCACTTGACCAATCCAATGCGTGCACGCCGTGCTTAATATCCACAGGGATGATGAACAAAATGATGCCCGCACCCATAGCGATCACGGTGTCGCTCAAGTCTTTAAAGGGACGAATACCATCGACTTCAAAACCACGAATCAAAGGACCAAAGCACCACAAAGCCGCGGCCGTCACAAAGACCGTCAACACAATCTTTTCACCTTTGCTCAAAGGCCCCAAACGAGAGATTTCGTTTTTGACCCATTCTTTGCCACCGGGCAATTCCGAGATTTGTTCACGGAACAAGAACTTGGTCATCATGAAGTAAGTGCTAGCCATCAAAATGCCAACAATCGGAATCGAAACCTTCATCCATTCCAAAAAGTTCACATTCACGCCATACATTTGCTCAACAAAGCGAACAAAAATCCCATTAGGCGGCGTACCGATCAACGTTAAAACACCACCCAAGCTTGCGCCGTAAGCGATGGACAACAAAACACTGACACCGAAATTGTGCTCTCGCTTATCAACCGGTTCATCACCGCGCGTATTGCGAACCACACCCAAAATGGCCAAAGCAATCGGCACCATCATTGCAGCTGTAGCCGTGTTACTGACCCAAGCGGACAAAAAGCCCGTTGCCACCAATAAACCCAAAATAATTTGTTGGGGCTTCGTCCCAAACACTCGAATCGTCAACAAAGCGATACGACGGTCTAAGTGCCAACGAGCAATACCGGCAGCAATCAAAAAGCCGCCCATAAAGAGGAAAATCGTGCTGTTGGCATAATTTTTGAGCGTTTCAGAAGGGCTCAAAACACCAAATAGCGGAAAAAGCACAATGGGCAACAAAGACGTAACGGCAATCGGCACGGCCTCGGTAAACCACCACGTAGCCATCCACAAAACGATCCCTGCGCAGGCGCGACCGGCATAGCTAAATTCCACCGTTTGACCGGCCGTGTTTTGGTACGTTTCAGGAAGAATAAAGTACAGGGCCAACGCCAAAAGCGGCCCAATGATAAGAGGTATGATCTTGGACTTGTTACTTAACGCACCAATTTCAATACTGGATTCATGATGAAGCATGGAACTTCTCCTTTCAATCTCGCCAATGCGAGTGGGGTGTGAAGTGAGTCATATTCGTAAACTCAAAAAATTTTGTTGATACTAATCAAAATTTCATGGCCGTTCAAGGCATTTTACAAAAAAAAGAGCGGATTGCACCGCTCTCTTTAAGATATTTTCCTCAGAAATTATTAACGAATTTCTCGCTCTAATACCTCTTGCATCGTGACAAAATGCACGCCATGATCCTCTAAACTCTTTAATTTAAAGGCATCTTGATCGGCTTCGATTCCTGCCACGGCGTCTTTAACCCAATAGACTTCAATTTCATAGTGAAGGGCATCAAACGCCGTACGGATCAACGAATCATCAACATTTAAGCCGCACAAATAAATGCGATTAACAAATCGATCCTTGCAATAAGCATCTAACCCCGTTTCGGTTTTGCGGTCTGCTTCTAAGAAAGCCGAATAGCTATTAACACCGGCTTGAGCACCTTTTAAAATCGCAATAATACGAGACATGGGCAAGGGCATTTGACGCGGCATATCGGCGCCTTGCGTGCCTTCCACACAGCACTTTTGCGTCAAAACCACGGGACCGAATTCAGATTCTACGGTTTCACCCACCGTGCGACCAGCGTGATTGTCCACAAAACTGATGTGATTTTCAGGCTTATAGTCTTGAGCCACAATCACTCGCTCAAACGTTTTTGCCATTTCAGAAATCGGTGCAAACACAGCCTCAGCACCGTCAACGGGACGCATGCCATCAGTTAAATAATCGTTTTGAACGTCTTGCACCAAAAGTGCCGTAAAAATCTTAATTGCCACAGTCTTCCCCTAACATGTTTTCGAAATCACGCATTAACGTGTCAATAATCGTTTTTGTGTCTTGCGCAGGTGCTAATTGCGCAGCTTGCCCCAAGGGCATTTCCAATAAGTCAGCACGATTTTCATTGATCGCACCGCGATAGACTTCTGACATTGCCTTGTATTGGCCTGGATAGGGACTCACCGGCAACTCAGCGTCCTTAAGAGCTTCAAATAACCCCGTCGGAATCACGCGAGTTTCACGACCTGTAGCCCAATTGGAAAAACGCGTTGACGCATCATCACACCAAGGCACTTGATCTTTAAGGGCTTGAGGCCAAGCCGAATCCGAAGAGCGTACCAAAAGCGATCCAATTTGCACGCCATTGGCGCCTAAAAGAATGCTCGCCAACATCGCTTGAGCCGACATCATGCCACCGGCGGCAACCACATCAATCGTTTCACCACAAACGCGACGCACAGGAGGCAACAACGCCATCAAACCCACCTTAGAGGCCTCTAAGGGATTTTCAAAGTATTGACGAGGGCCACCAGCTTCTACGCCTTGAGCAATAACCGTGCCACACCCTGCGACCTTTAAAACTTTAGCTTCGCGCGTGGAGTTAACGCTTCCCATCATCTCCACTCCCATCGCTTCCAACTTCTCGGCAAACTCTTCTCGTGGCCCGCCAAAACTAAAGGAAACCACCGGTACTTGAGCGTTAACAATGGCCTCGAACTGCTCTTCGAAGGTGGGCACCATCCCCAACACATGGGGGACGTTCAATTCATCACGCAAGGGTTCTAAAGCGTCAAAGACTTGTTGCGTTTTTGCGGGATCTTCCGCCTCACGCGCTTCTACGCGGATATTGAGTGCAAAGGGCTTATCGGTGAGCGCTCTAACCTTGGCAACCTCGGTGGCAATTTCTTCAGGCGTCATAAAACCACAGGGCAAAACGCCTAAGCCACCGGCATTACTGATAGCCGCCACCATCGCCGGCGTCACCACACCCACCATAGGAGAACCAATGATTGGCACCTTAATCTGTAAGCGCGAACACAAGTGCTGCGTTCTTTCTCGAATAAGCTTTTCTAAACTCATAACACTCGGAAATCCAAAACAAAAACCAAAGCCGATATTGTAACGCTTGCTTATAATTAGCGCATTGATTATTTTTCGTGCAAAGGGTTTTTATGAGCAAACGAGTTGTTGTCGGTTTGTCGGGGGGCGTGGATTCCGCCGTTTCCGCCTACCTTCTTAAGCAACAAGGCTACGATGTGATCGGTCTTTTCATGAAGAATTGGGAAGACGACGATGACAGCGAGTATTGTTCTTCTCGCCAAGACTTCATTGATGCAACGGCTGTGGCTGACGTGGTTGGCATTGATATTGAAGCCGTCAACTTTGCCAAAGAATATAAAGACCGCGTCTTTGCTGATTTCCTCCGAGAGTACTCTGCCGGCCGTACGCCCAATCCTGACGTGCTATGCAACGCCGAAATCAAATTCCGTGCTTTCTTAGACCACGCCATGGCCATGGGCGCCGAAAAAATCGCCACCGGTCACTACGCCCGCGTTCGTGAAGTCGATGGCAAAACGCAATTGTTGCGCGGTTTAGATGAAACGAAAGACCAAAGTTACTTCTTGCACCGTTTAACGCAAGAACAAATCAGCAAGGCCATCTTCCCGGTGGGTGAATTGCGCAAAACGCAAGTGAGAAAAATAGCTGAAGAAATCGGTTTGCCCAACGCCAAGAAAAAAGACTCCACGGGTATTTGCTTTATTGGTGAACGCCCCTTTAGAGAGTTCTTAAACCGTTATTTGCCCACGCACCCCGGCCCCATGAAGACAACGGACGGTAAAGTCGTCGGTGAACACATAGGCTTGGCTTTCTATACCTTAGGACAACGCAAAGGCATTGGTGTTGGCGGCAGTCGAGACGGCAATGGCGAACCGTGGTTTGTCGCCCGCAAAGATCTTGCAACGAACACACTTTGGATTGCACAAGGCCATGACCATCCTTGGTTATTAAGTCATCATTTAACGGCTGTGATGCCCAATTGGGTATCAGGCGTTGCCCCGCTTGCCGGTTCTGAATTGACTGTTAAAACGCGTTATCGTCAAACCGACGGTGCTTGCCGTATTGCCGAGAGTTCAGAAGAGGCTTTCAAATTGGATTTCGACGTTCCTCAATGGGCCGTCACACCGGGGCAAAGCGCCGTAATTTATGACGGCGAAGTCTGCTTAGGTGGTGGTTTTATCGATGTGATCGATCAACACGGCATTTAATTCGACGACATCACTTCAAGAAATAGCCCAGATTCGTTTTCGGATCTGGGTTATTTTTTCTTTAAATCATTTTGAC
>DBFZTP010000142.1:0-8758 GCA_048520025.1 Candidatus Aphodousia sp. | reverse complement strand
AGGAGCAAATGGATTATTTTTTACCAGCCGTAGAACTCTTTGACGGTCTTCCAAGCAATGGTTTGAAGGTGTTTGGCATCTTCAGGTTTTAAGGGCTTTTCGCAACCACCCAAGGCCTTATAGCCCTCGGGGTTCTTTTTGTGAATCACAGCATAGAGCATGGCACCGTAAAGGTAGGAGCCTGCGGCAGACGGGTGGCTCTTATCGTCTTGGTGCATCACCAAGTCAGGACGCACTTTCAAGCTTTCTGCAAACGCTAAGCCAACGGGCAAGACCATTGTTTTGTTGGCGTTACCGACTTTGATTGTTTCATCGGCTAATGCCTTCGTGTCTTCGGGCTTATCTTGACGGGCCCACGTGGCAACGAGTAACGGTGTGGCGCCAGCCTTACGAATCGTATCAATATGGGCTTTGGCAGCCGCTTGGAAGTTCTTCATGCCCTTGGGATTAATGGGTTCGGAGCTTTGACCTTGGAGCACGACGATATCAAACATGGGTTTGCCTTCTTTGACGTTTTTGGCGTACGGATCCATGGCTTTATCGGGCGTCAAATAGTCTTTGACATTGTGAAAAGACAAGCGAGCCGAACTCATGGTGAGTAAACGCGTTTTCCACTCGACCTTGCCTTCTTTCGTAAAGTCTCGAAGGTAACTATGAACCCCACAGTTGTAGAAACTGTAGGAGTTGCCGACAATCAGAGCGCTCTTAGGGGCCGTGACACCCAAATCGGTGACCGTGGGTTTGACAGTGTTATCTAAAGCACAAGCGCTTGTGCACAAGGACATAAGCGCAGTGGTTGTCAAAAGAATGGTTTTCATAGGCACTCCTCAATGGTCGGTGGTTTTTTAGAAATGAAAAAATTTCCTAATTCCTATCTAAATCATAGGATTGCATTGAATGTGTGTAAATGGCAAATTTTCAAACTAAGTTTGCGCGATCAACAAAACTGGAGGTAAAAAAAGTGCCCTCGAAAATGAAGGCACTTGGCAACCGAAATAGAACTAAAAAATCTTATTTAACCGTATTGCTTTTTGCGTTAAGGTTTGCAATTTTGTTTAATAGCGCTGTCGTTGAACGTTGATGTTCAAACTGCACCGTTACCGTTTTAGCGCCCCAAGTCGAGACCAACTTAGCTTCCGGTAAATCCTCAATGCGATAGTCGCCGCCCTTAACATAAATATCAGGGTGAGCCAATTCCACGGCCTTTAAGGGTACTTTGTCTTCGAAAACAACTACTAAGTCAACGCTCTCTAACGCGGCTAAAACCGCCGCGCGATCTTCTTGAGTATTAATGGGGCGTTCATCGCCTTTGCCCAGCATCTTCACCGACGCATCCGAATTAATCGCCACCACCAAGCTTTCGCCCAAAGCACGGGCTTGAGCCAAATAAGTCACGTGTCCGCGGTGCAAAATGTCAAACACACCATTAGTCATCACCACGGGGTGGGGAAGCGCTTGTGCGCGTCGATTTAAGTGCTCAAAATCCGTAATTTTGTTTTCAAATTCGGGGGGCGGTAATCTGGTGCTCATCGTTATTTTCCTAAAAATAAAGAGACGCCTTCTTTAAGATTTAAGGCCACGTTTGTGCTCTCGGGCACGGCTTCAGGTGTGTTTTTGCCGTCTTTACCCACCAAGATGCGGGTGGCGACGCCTGCGGCCAATGCAGCTTGCATGTCGCCTCGTTTATCACCAAACATCACGCTTTGCGTCATGTCGATATCCAAGTCTTTTTGTGCTCTTAAAAGCATTCCTGGTTGGGGCTTTCGGCAGTCGCATTCACAGCGATACGCTTCAAGCGCTTTTTCGGGATGGTGGGGACAAAAATAAACGGCAGAAATCGGAGCGTTTGCATCACGGAAAACATCCTTCATCCAATCAGTCAGACGCTGGAAATCCTCTTCGGTGTAGTAACCACGACCGATGCCACTTTGATTGGTCACGATGACCAATTTGAAACCCTTGGCGACAAGCTTTGCGCAACCCTCTAAGACACCTTCGATAAATTCGAACTCTTCGGGCTTATGCACATAGGCGTGATCAATGTTGATCACGCCATCGCGGTCTAAAAAAGCAACCTTAGAACTCATCGGGCTTCTGCAACCGTCAAAGAGTCTTCAACGTTGGGGTAACGTTCAAGTAAGAAGCGAACGTAGTCTTGCGTGCCTTCTTCCACGGAGCGGAACTTCACATCGCAACCGGCAGCACGAAGCTTTTCCAAATTGGCTTGCGTGTAGGCTTGATATTTGCCCTTCAAAGATTCCGGGAACGGGATGTAGCGAATGAGCTCTTGCCCCACGGCCTCTTCTAAAGTCAAAGCCGTTTGGCCTTGAGCTGCACGCAAACCGTTAATGACGCCCAAAGAGACGTCGTTAAAGGGTTGTGCACGACCCGTGCCGCAGTTATAGATGCCGGTGACGGGTTTATTAAAGAAGTGCAAGTTCACATCAATCACGTCATCGACGTAAACAAAATCACGCTCTTGAGCGCCGTTGGCGTAGCCTAAGCACCCTTCAAACAAACGCACGTGACCTTCTTTGCGCATTTGGAAGAATTGGTGGAAAGCAACACTTGCCATGCGGCCCTTGTGTTGTTCATGGGGGCCGTAGACATTGAAGTAGCGAAGGTTAATCACCGGGGCTTTCACTTCACCCTTGGCCATCTTGTGGCGAAGCACTTGGTCAAAGAGGAACTTGGAGTAGCCGTACACATTCAAAGGACCTTCGTATTGACGGTCTTCAATGAAAGTGGTGTGTGCGCCATAGGTGGCAGCAGAAGAAGCACAGATTAAGGGAATGCCCAATTCTTGTGCCCAGTTAAAAAGTTCCAGCGTGTAGCGATAGTTATTTTCCATCATGTAGCGACCGTCGGACTCCATCGTATCTGAGCACGCACCTTGGTGGAAAATGGCTTCGGGCTTGGCGATCTTGCGAGCCTTCACTAATTCAATAAAGTCACGTTTATCGAAATAGTCGCTGATTTGGCATTCAGCCAAATTTTGGAATTTTTCACTCTTAGAGAGATTATCAACAGCGATTACATCCGTGTAGCCACGCTTATTTAAAGCTAAAACATTATTGGCGCCGATAAAACCGGCGGCGCCCGTAACAACGATACTCACTTGTTAATCTCCAAGGAAAGTTCTTCGTAGCCATCAGTAAAGAGCTCTTCAAAGCTCACCGTGGCCGTACCTAATTTACCGACAACAATGCCGCCGGCGCGATTGGCAATGCGCATCGCATCTTGCAATGTCTTACCCATGGCAACCATTGTGGCCATTACACCAATCACCGTATCACCGGCACCCGAGACGTCAAAGACTTCGCGAGCTTGAGCGGGCACTGACGTTTGACCGTCTTCGGTGTAAAGCGTCATGCCTTCTTCGCTGCGGGTGAGCAAAATGGCCGTGAGGTCTAACTCTTGACGAAGCGCTTGGGCTTTTTGAGTTAATTCTTCTTCGCTTTCCCAGTCACCAACAACTTGGGCTAATTCGGCACGGTTAGGCGTAATCAATGTGGCACCGCGGTAACGGTCGTAACAGCTACCTTTGGGGTCAATCATGATGGGGATATGTTTGGCGCGAGCCAATTCAATCATTTTCGAGATGTGATTTAAACCACCCTTGCCGTAGTCGGATAAGACGATGACATCACTGTCATTAATAATGTTTTCGTAAGCGGAGAGGTGATTGGCCAACACTTCCGTCGTGGGACGACTTTCAAAGTCGGCACGCAACATTTGTTGCTGACGGGCGATGATACGCAACTTCACCGTAGTTTCGATCTCAGGATCGCGGTGCAAGTGCGGTGTAATGTTATTTTCGTGAAGAATGCGCTCGACGGTTTCACCGGCTTCGTCGCAACCGATCACGGATAAAAGTTGGGTTTGGGCGCCAAGGGCCGCGATGTTAAGCGCAACGTTGGCAGCACCCCCGAGTCGATCCTCCGAGCGTACAACGCGAACAACGGGGACTGGGGCTTCCGGAGAAATGCGGTTTGCGTCACCAAACCAATAGCGATCCAACATGGCATCGCCTACAACTAAGATTTTCTTTTGAGCAAAAGTCGTATTCACGCTCAAATCCTTTTCGCATTAAATCTGTCAGTAATTTTAAGCATTGGAAGTGTTTTTTGTTGAAAAATGAGTATGAATTAACGTCAAATGACAAAAATTGCAACAAAATTCTTTTTCCTTTGAGGATATTTTGAAACGTCAATTCGATACGTGAGACAATTAGCGGTATCGACAATTTGCCTCTTTTCGTGCGCTTAAAGCGTCCTAAATATTTTTTGACTATGTCTGACTCTATTGCTTTTTTATCCGAAACGTACACCGACTGTGAAATCTCGGCTTGCGGTTTAACGTTGGATATTGCCCGACAACGCCTGACATCTAAGGATTGGACAGGGATTTTGGAAAATGCCCGCATCCGTGATGTCATTGGAAAACAACGTGCCATGATGATGGGCGATGTTGTGAATAAAACAGAAAATCGTCAGGCATTGCACACCTCTTTGCGTACGCGTGATGCGTCTGCTCCTTACTATGAAGAGGTGCAAGCCGCTTTAGGTCGCATGAAAGCCTTTGCTCGTGACGTGCGAAGCGGTCAATGGGTGGGCGCAACCGGCAAAGCCATCACAGACGTTATTAATGTGGGGATCGGGGGCTCTGAGATGGGACCTCATGCGGTCTATCACGCACTAAGAGATGTGAATCCTTCCATTCGCTTGCATTTTTTATCGGCAGTTGACGGTATTTTGGTCGATCGGATTTTGGACAGTGTCAATCCTGAAACGACGTTGGTTGTGGTCTCAAGCAAGAGTTTTTCAACGCGAGAAACGCAAGTCAACGCCCAAACTGTGGATCATTGGTTAGGTGAAGCGGGGATTACGTCCTTTGCCGATCGCGCCAAGCACATGGTGTTGGTGAGCGCAAAAACGGACGCCTATAAAGAAATGAATTTGCCTGCCGAAAACCTCTTTCCCATGTGGTCATGGGTGGGTGGCCGTTTTTCTGTTTGGGGTGCCGTCGGTTTACCCTTATTGATTGCCTTGGGAGAAGAACAATTCCAAGACTTCTTAGATGGCGCTTTTGAAATGGATTGCCATATGTTAGAGGCGCCGTTAGAGAAGAATCTTCCTGCAACGTTAGCACTTCTATCTTATTGGAATGCGACGCAATTTAAGATGCAAGCACATTGTCTTTTGCCCTACGATGAACGCCTTCGCATGATGGTGGCGTGGCTACAACAGTTAGAGATGGAAAGCCTTGGCAAAACCTATACCCCCGAAGGCGGTATGGTTTCAGGTCCCACGGGACAAGGCATTTGGGGCGGACACGGTAACGAAGCACAACACTCTTTTTATCAATGGCTTCGTGAAGGCACAGGTCGCACGAGTATTGATATTGTGTGGTGTGAAGATCCGGGGCATCGACACAATCACCATCATTGTGTTTTAACGGCGAACGCCCGTGCTCAAGCACAAGCTCTCGTGACGCGAGAAAGTGGTCATTCTGAATACTTCAATGCCGTGACCGCTTTGCGTATCAGTAAGCTCACGCCCAAGACGTTGGGTGCCATGATGGCCATGTACGAGCACAAGACAACGATTTTGGCAACGCTTTACGGCATCAATGCGTTTGACCAACCTGGGGTTGAGTTAGGTAAGCGCCTTTGTCGTCAAGTTGAAGCCTCTGCTTTTGAGGGCTAAAGACGATGAGTCCTTCAAAGATTTTGATTGTTAAAACGACATCGATGGGCGATGTGATTCACGCATTGCCTGCCGTGCATGATTTGGCAAAAGCTTTTCCGCAAGCACAGATTGACTGGGTTGTTGAAAAAAGTTTTGCCGACATTCCGCGATTAAGTGCGCACGTGACAAATGTCCATGAAGTGGCGGTGCGTCAATGGCGTAAAAAACTATTTGATGCTCAAACGTGGCGTGAAATTAGTGCGGTTAAAAAAGCCCTTACGTCGGAGCACTACGATTTGGTGGTTGATCTTCAAGGGTTGTTAAAGAGTGCTTTGATTGCTAAGTGGGCAAAGGCACAGGTAGCGGGTTACGATGCCCAAAGTATAAAAGAGCCGATGGCAAGCCACCTCTACAATGAGCGTTTCGCAGTCTCAAAGTCCCTTTTGGCCGTGACGCGCTGTCGTGAGCTTTTAGCCAAAGCCGTTGGGTACGACTATGACGAGAAGGCGCTAGCCTTCGGCATGAAGAATTTAGAAGCTCAGAAAGAGGCTTCTCCTTACGCGGTCTTTTTAGTTAATACGAGTCGTGAGACGAAACTTTGGGCAGAACAACGTTGGGTGGAATTGGCAAAGACCGTTCACGAAGAAGGCCTGAATGTGAAGTTTCTTTGGGGAGCGCAAGAAGAACGCGAACGTGTTGAACGCATTGCCAATGCGGCGGGTGACTTTTGTTGCGTGATGCCCCGAATGCCCATTGGTGAGTGTGCACGCGTGATTCAGGGGGCTTCGTTTGCCGTGGGGGTTGATACGGGGTTGACGCATTTGGCCGCTGCAACCGCCGTGCCCACCGTGGGATTATTCTTGGACTTTCCGATTGAATTGGTGGGATTGACCGGAGAACGCGTCACGAGTTTAGGTGGCGTTGGAGCCAATCCGACAGTCTCTGAAGTTTGTGATGCTTTGAAGAAGGTGCGTGATGCAAATTTCTCCTAAAGGCTATCGATTTTTAGTGCCTTGTTTGTTGCCCTTGGCAGCACTCTATCTTTTGTGGCGCGCTCGCAAACAACCTGACTATTTGAAGTTTTGGCCGGAGCGTTTTGCTTTGGCAGATTTCCCAGCACCTCGTAATAACCACCCTCAAATTTGGATTCATGCGGTAAGCGTCGGTGAAACGAATGCTACACGTCCCTTGGTTAAGGCACTTTTAGAGAAGTGGCCGGAATGCGATATTTTGCTCACGCACATGACGCCGACGGGCCGAGATACCGGCAAAAAGATTATTGAGATGGCTCCCGATCGCATTCGTCAATGCATGCTGCCTTACGATGCGGTTTATGCGGTCAGAAAATTCTTGCGCCAAGCCAAGCCTGTGATGGGCATCATCATGGAAACCGAAGTTTGGCCTACTTTTTTAGAAGAAGCTCGAGCCAACGGCATTCCGATGGTGTTGGCTAATGCCCGTCTTTCAGAGAAAAGCTACAACCAAGCCATGAAATTTGCAGCGGTGATGACCGATGCAATGAGTAAGTTTACGAAGGTCTGCGCTCAAAGTGAAAACGATGCCAAGCGCCTGACGGCCATGGGGACGGTGGAACCCGTCGTTGTGGGAAGTCTTAAGTTTGACATTAAAGCACCCGCCAAAGCCTTAGAAATGGCCGCCACATGGAAAGAAGCTATTCAAGAGAAAATCCTTTTGATGGCCAGTACGCGTGATGGTGAAGAAGCGCCCTTAATTGAAGCGATTGAACGTTTCCGTCAAGCCAATCCCGAAACTCGCGTTAAGTACTTATTAGTGCCTCGTCACCCGCAACGCTTTAATGAAGTGGAGGACTTGTTAAAGAAATCGTCTTTGCGTTATCAAAAACGAAGTGAGTTGAATACGCCTGCTGATTTAAAGGCTGAGACCGAAGTGATTTTTGGCGACACCATGGGTGAGATGTTCTTCTTTTGCGCCATGGCCGACGTGACCCTCATGGGGGGAAGCTTCGAGAATTTCGGTTGCCAAAATGTGATTGAACCTGCGTCCGTTGGTGTTCCTGTGATCGTGGGTCCCAGCACGTTTAATTTCTCAACGGTGGTGGAGCGCGCCATTTCAATGGGGGCGGTTGACCAAGTTCAAAATGCCCAAGAAGCCGTGGATAAGGCTCATCGTTGGTTGAGCAACGAAGAAGAATTAAAGACGCGAAAAGACAATGCTCGTGCATTTTCTCAAGCCTATGTTGGGGCAACTGAGCGTCACATGAAAGTATTGGAAGAGTTATGGCAAAAGTAATCCCTAATGTTTTAACGATTGCTGGTGTTGACCCCTCGGGTGGCGCCGGTGTTTTAGCCGATATCAAAGCGATTTCTGCTTTGGGCGGTTACGGATGTGGCGTGATTGCGGCGTTAACTGCGCAAAATACGCAAGCCGTAACGGGTGTTTTACCGATACCGGCCGCGTTTGTGAAAGCGCAGCTCGATACCCTTTTTGAAGATGTTCGTATTGATGCGGTCAAGATCGGAATGCTCGCTGACGTTGAAGTCATCAAAGTGGTGGCGGAGACTTTAAAGAAATATCAACCGAAATTTATTGTATTGGATCCCGTGATGGTGGCTAAAAGTGGCGACCGTTTATTGCCGGAAGATTCAGTTGAGGCATTAAAAACGTACCTTTTGCCATTGGCGACCGTGCTGACACCGAATTTGCCAGAAGCGGCTGCGTTAGTCAATCAAAAAGAAATCACCTCTCAAGAGGAAATGCTTGCTTTGGCCAAAGACCTTTTGGAATTGATGAATGAAAACGCTTGGCTTTTATTAAAAGCGGGTCATTTGTCCGGCAGTGACGTGCCAGACCTTTTGATCCGAGGGGACGAAGCATTAATTTTTAATAGCACTCGCATTGAAACCAAGAATACGCATGGTACGGGCTGCACGTTATCTTCTGCGCTGGCTACGCTTTTGCCACAATGTGAAACGGTTGCCGAAGCAACGCGCAAGGCCAAGGATTACATTACAGCGGCGATTGCGAAGTCCGATGAACTTCAGGTAGGACACGGCCATGGACCGGTTCATCATTTTGAAGCGTTGTGG
>DBFZTP010000141.1:0-9965 GCA_048520025.1 Candidatus Aphodousia sp. | reverse complement strand
GCTCATGGTGATTATGCTCCCTTATTTCCTTATTTTGAAAAGTCAAATTAAAGAATAATCAACGTGTTTATTTTTGATAAACTAAAAGAGCTCACGAAATTTTTGAACGTTACCAGAATTGTTCCGAACATGTTTTTTGATAGAGGGTATTAATTTTCTCTACCATTCTATCAATTATCTTGAGATTGATTTTGCGATGAGAGAGATGTTTTTCAGATTGCAATGTCAAGACAATTCCATGTAAGAAACTTGTTACTTATAATCCTTATTCATTTTCAACTTATTGATATACCGACTTATTTCGCATCAATAATCTTCGGCTGATTGCTCGTTTATTACCATCATTCCGATAGAGTCGAATTTCGGGTAACTGCATGGAAATTTCTTCGTAGAAATTGCAGCGTTGATATCTCCAATTAAATTCAGAATACGGGAGCCGGCTTGCTTTAAATAGTCCCGGATGTGACTGAATCCAACGTTTAAAGAATTGTTCATCTCCGTTATGCGTGGCGACAAAGAGTTCGTTATCGACTTCGCAGACTTCAAGTCCCACGGCCAACGCTTCATTTTTTGCGCATTGGGCATACATTGCATTGGTCTCTTCATTGTCAAAAAGCTTAGGTTTCTTAAGGCGGAAAACGCTTTGAAGATGGCTACGGTTTCTAATCATTGCCTGCGTCGGATAGGTAGTAAATAGCTCCGAAAACTCTTCATCAAATTCAATCCCAAGACAGGTTCCCCGCATCGGAGTTAAGTAATCATGAAAGACCTCGCCTAAAACATAGTCGTTGAGTTCATGATTTTTAAGACGCGTCTGACTCTTAAGAAAGCGAGCGAGCTCTCGCGTTTTATGCAGCACAACGCCGGCAAATATTCTTAAAGAACTTGCGGGTAGAGAGTATGCAAAAGTGGATGGATAGATTAAAAGCTTTCTCGCGATTTGATAATTGGGATTCGATAATGTAACTGCAGATTTAAATCGATCAAACCAACGAAAGTTCGCCAGTCGTGCACCATTGATTTGACTGACATACTCGAATGCATTGGTTTTAACGCTTTTGATTTGGTTATTCAGTCCAATGGCTTGCCAAATTTCTTCTTCTGAGGCATCTATGCTTTGCATGATGGCAATCAGATCGATTTGCGACAGATAATTAGCCATTGTCCACATCTCCAGCGTAGCAAGTTGGTGTAATGCGGTTTGAGTGTCAGAAGAAATTGAAGATAAGTGACTTGTTATCAACATGGAATCCCTCTTAAAGTTTTATCAAAAACAATCCAAAGGCGAGACTTTTTCGCAATCGGTGCATAGCGACGGTAAAACTCGCCCACTAAGTGATTAACAAACAGGCCATCAGGCATTTCAATGCGATTACCTAATGCGTTTTCTCGCACAATTTGCCGTCCACGAATGGTCGCAATGGCAGTGACAATGAAGCAAACACTTTCATTAATACCGTCTTGATACTTGAGAGGTCGGTAGAAAAGTTCATAGGCCAAGCGATAATTAACGTTTTCGTTCCCAATGAAAGATCGAAGTGTTTTGACATCATAGGTGTCAGTCCGTCTGTCACTTATTAAACTCAATATCGGTCGGTTCGTTGTGTCATGAACTTCGTGGATTTTGTTAATGATGCCGATCGCTTGCCAAATTTCCCGATCGTTTGCATCGTGTTTAGCCATGAGTTCAATAACATCCATCAGAAAAGTAAAACTATCAATCTCACGATGCTCAGCTGTTAAAACAACCCATCTAAAAAGAAGTTTTCTAACGTCCGACGTTAATGTGGCAAATTGCGAAACTTCAGTCATTTAGAACTCCTCAATCATGGATGAGTTTTCGGGTTGAAAGCACAATCGACGTTTGCCGGTCTTTAAAGCGTGCTCTCTTCGGATAAGACGGAGAATGAGCTCGGTGTTGGTACCACTGCAAATACCAAACGAAATACGGTCGTAGTTCCAAGAAAGATCCGTGTACTGTTTTGCTGATCGCCGAACCATCCAAATAGGGGAACGCGTTTTGAGAACACCGTCATCCACGAGCGTTGCAAGAAATTTTTCAAGTGCTTCTTCATCGTGTGCATGCGCTGCTATGTAGAGCATTCGGTCAAAACAGGCAGTTTCAAAGCCCGAGATCCTCGCCAATTGCTCAATGCGTTGCGTAAGCGTTTGGTTGATTTTCCCCAGTGTCCAATCGGCATTTGTTCCTGAAAAGACGATTTCATAGACTCCACGATTTTCATTTCGGTGATAAATCTTTGGCATAGCGCTCGGAGCGAGGGTCTTAAAGCATTCCTTAAAGAGTTCCCACAAGTGAGTTTCTTTCACAATAGGGCCGTACTCGAGAAAGACTTCATAGAGAACACAAGCGTTCATGGGTTCTAGCGGCAAAAGTCGGTCACCATCGTGCGGAAGGTACTCCACTATGTTCGTTATTTTGGAAACAATCAGACAAGCACAAACCTTAATGACCGTAGACGGTAAACTTTTGATGTCAACCGGACGAGGATCTTCAAGGAGATTTTTGCTCAGAGCATAGTGATAGCGGAAAAGTTCAAAATTATGGATTTCCGGTGCCCTGGGGTTGCAATCATTCATCGTTTGATCATTGATTGCTTTGCAACTTGTGAGACATAACGCCAACCAAATCTCAGCATCGGTGGCTTTAGCCGATTGTAAGAGACGAAACAGATGCACTTGGTACTGCATGTCAAATGCAATTTCACTATCCCACAGGCAACAAAACTGTTCAATCAAGTGAAGATGAACGTGCGTTAGAACGGAAAATTGCGAATAATTCTTCATGACGAGTCCCTTAGATTTAACTAGAAAAGTCTATCGTCATATCCCTCAGTAATTGACGCTAGCTCTTCACCCGGAGCAACGTCAAAACGCTCGTATTTCACGGCATTTACTCGAGAGCAGAGGCGATCATAAATCCTATCGATATTGAAAAGGTTGCATCGTTGGTACTTCCATTCAGTTTGTGGGCAAAACTCAGAAACCTTAAAACGAAAGGACTTCTTTTCGATCTTCCAATCGGCAACTTTCTTAGAGAGCCAACGCTCAAACATGTCTTCATCTCCAGCATGAGCTCTAAAATAGATGTGACCATCAATCTCGGCGACCTCGGCACCGAAGCTCAAGGCTTGTGACAAAATACCCATGCTCAATAACTCGGTGACTTCTTCGCTTTTATTCGTTGGAGTCTGCAAAAAATAGACAGGGCGGTCTGAATTTGGGGTGAAATGCTCTTTATCAGAACCACTTACTGTGAGTTTTGTTGTTGCCATTGATTGAAGAGATTGGTCAAATGCCGCCCAAAAGCAACTCTCCTTCATCCAAGGGGCATAGTCGTTATAGAGCTCTTGAATCCATGTATCAAACGCAGGACTTGTCGTTGCTTTAGGGATAAGGTGAGAGACATTTTTTGCCAACTCTTTGGCATTAAAGGTGGCAACACAAGAGAAAACAAATCGGACTTTACCGGTAATCAATTCGGTGACATTCTTGGGATTTATCAAGAGTTGTCTTTCGACAAAGAGGTCTCGATTGGCAATTGAGGAGACTTTCACAGAATTAACGAGACGGGGATCATGACGCCCCTGCATTAAGTCTGCCTTTGAAAACAAAACAATTGCTTCCCAAATTTGTTTGTCGCTGGCGCCGAGCTCTGTCATTTGACGAATGAGTCGAAGGGAGCCGTCCATAACTTGATGAGAAAGTTTTAATGCGCAAAGTTCATCCAAAATAGCGTAGGTTTCAGGCGTAATGTCTTTAAAATGGGGCGTTATATTCATGTCGGTTCTCGGTATTGACGAATGGGTTAGTGCAAAAGATTTTTAAAGTGAAGCGCAACTACATCAAGCGGGCAACCGATTTTTAAGCCGTTGCGGATAGCATCACAAAGGAAAATGGGCCCCTTAAAGTAGCGGTTAAAGTGCTTTCGAGTCCAATGAAAGTCGATGTATTGGTGTTTCGAACGTGAAATGTGTACGTCAGGGAAATGTGACTGAAGTTGCGTCATGAGGCGTTCAAGAATCTCTTCATCTCGAATAAGCTCTGTGAAATAGACTTTTTGACCGTCAAAAGCAATCTCAATGGCAGCCGCATCAGCAATGCGAACAATCTTGGCCAAGTCATCACATTCGTTGTCTTTGATCTCGGCGACATAGATTTGACGGTATTTTTGAAAAAGTGTGGGTTCTAACGTGCAAAAAGGCAATGCGTTGCGTAGGTAAGCTAAGTACCTATCAAACAAACGTGTCTTTTCTACAATTGGAGCATAGAGCGATAAATGTTCGAACTCTTCGTTATAGAGACTTGATAGAGCATGACCGCCCCTTTGCAGTTCTTCGCAAAACTTCTTGGCACGAGTCGTAGCTACAGCGGCAACAACGAAAAGAACACTCTCTTTATCTTCGATTGTGTGACTTTTGGGTGACTGAAGAAGCTTTTGAGCGCACATAAAGTCCAGCGCCTCTGAAACCTCGAGGTTTGGCAATTCACAGATTTCATTGACTAAGGCAATGCTTTGCCAGATTTCGTGTTCCGTTGCGCCGGTATCCAACATCAAACTCACGAGATCGAATGTTTCGGATAGTTTTCCAATGTCGTTGGCATCAACAATCGGGAGTTGATGAATGAGATTTAAAGTTTCAGGCGTTAAGGTCGTTAAAAATCTACTGTGTTGCATGAGGGATCTCTTGGGGTTGATGAGGGAGCTTTTAAAACTCCCTCCGCGAAGATTAGTACTTAACTTGAACCATTAAATGACAGTTTTGAATATCTTCATCTTTGTAGGCCATGACGTTGCATCGGGCTTGAATTCGATCTTGGATGAACTCAACGGAATTAAAGTCCAATTCTTTATATCGCCAGGGGATCCATCGCCCGGACTTCGAATGATCGAAAAATAAAAATCGTCGATTGGCGGTTTCCGGGTTTTGCGTGACTTTGTTTATCCAACGAGAAAGAAGTTCTTCTTCACCATTGAGAGCCGTGACAACAAATCGATCGTGAACAAATTCTGCTGTCAATAAACCGAGTCGCCATGCCTCATTCATTAACTTTTTTAAATCGGGTAAGCTTTCCGGCGCTTCGGGATGAGCAGAATTCAAGTCAACCAAATATAAGATCGGATCGTTTTGACGGGATTCGTTTGCTTCGTCCTGTGGAGTTTTGAGAACACGGCAAAACAAGAGTTCAAATTCCGTCCATAAGGGCGTCCTTTTCATCATTGGCGCATACTTTTCATAGAGTTGTTTCCACAAACGATGATTCGTTTGGCGAAAATCTTTCAAGACGTCACGATTAATAACTGGAGGATGATCCAATAAATACTGCATACGCAGCACCACAAGCGAACCAAAGACAAAGAGAGCACTGGATGAAATCTTTTGATCTTTCATGGCAGAACTCATAGAACTTAATAACCGGCGGATATGGTCAAGATCACAATCGTGGGGATTTACATAATGTTTTACCGCATACCATCGAAAGTCAGTTTTGTCGATCAAGTTCGAGTGAATAATCAGTGCCAACCAAATCTCTTTGTCTGAAGCACCGTGTTGATTCATGAAGTTGATGATCTCAAAAAGCTCAGATAAATTACTTTTGGAGGGCTTCGTTAAAGATGTTAAAGTTAAAACAAGACTTTGATTGTCTTTTGAAAGCTTCGAAAATTCAGTGCATTGCGTCATGATGATATCCTTTGGATGCATGAAATATAACGCCTTATCTATCAATTATTGATGTACTGTCGGTTCGGTCCCTTTAGCTTTTTGGACGACTTCGTAACGGTTGTGGAGGCGGTTGACGAGATCGTAGATTTTGTAAAAATTCGGTCGGTCATACTGCCACTTCCATTCGGGTTCAAGAATATGAATTTCATGAAACTCAGAGTGCACTTCTTGAGAAACTTTGAGAACCCATGCGTCTAAGAAGTCTTCTTCTCCGAAACGAGCCGAGACGTAAAATTCATGCCGCCTTGAATCATTGAGTTCTAAACCTAAAAGACGGGCTTCCTCCCAATAGTGGCGTGCCAGTCGTCCCCACAAATCATCAAAAAATGCGTGAAAAACCTTTTTGGGACGAGGGCTTTGATGAGGCTCATACTTGTCTAGATTTAAGCTTCGATAACATTGGTCAAAGTCGTTCCAAAATGGCGTCTTTTTCATCCAGGGGCTGTAAGTTGAGTAAAGATCACTCAAAATAGGAGCATTAATCTGACGCTCAGATTCGTTTTTCCAACCATGAGCTGAAGGATGATTGAAAAGATATTGAGTGCGAGCTGTCACCAGTGCACCAAAGGACATTAATGAACTGTCACTGATTAGGTCATTTTCTTTGATGTTATGAGGGTCTTTAAGGAGACGCCTTGCATTGATGAAATCAACATTGCCTTGTTGGAAATGGTCTTGGACCTCTTTCCAGCGAGAGTCTGCTTGCGTTTTAAGTTCCGAATCAATGGCTAGCGCCATCCAAATCTCTCGATTACTGGCGCCGTACTTGTTCATCAATTCAATGAGATTGATGAGATTAGGCAAGTTGAAGCGATTGGATTTCGTTAAATAAGTAAAGCGTTCAATCAATCGCAGAACATCGATTGTAAGTTTTGAAAAGTCTGCAATCTCCGACATGATCATCTCCGTAGTTCGATAATGATCTTAGGAATGGTGACGTCATTTTCTGACGTGAGAGATGACAAAAGTACGAGATATCGCTGTAATTTCAATGCGTCAAAAAATGACGCAATAGGCGAAATAATTCACCTGAAGAAATTGGATAGGAATCGGAAATGAAGGCTAAGAACCGCATTAAAACTTACTACAGTCAAGCAATGGCAGCAGAAGCTTTTGATCTCATGTATGACTGGCGCCGTCAATCAAAAGACTTTAGTCGCATTGATAAGCGAGATCGCTTTTGTGCTCGATACGACTATTTGGATAAAAGAGAAGCACACCGATACAAAGTGCTTTGCGAGAAGCTTCATCAATACTGCCCCTTTGAAGCAAACCCGCTTTATGAGTCCGATTGGAGTTTAGCCCCCAAGGGACGCTACTTGATTCAAAGCGATAAGTACTATCGCATTGTGGGCGTCGTGACGGGCGAGATTGAAGCGATGAAGATAATTCCTGCCCATCGTGTCTACTGGTGCGAAGGGCGACTCTATCAAATTGACGATAATCAGCCGATCGCCATGTACATTCTGACAACCGACGATCAACCGGAAGAGGCTTGGAAATGTGCTATGTACAACCGCTCGATGATGAGCGTCATGGGGCAAATTCAAGAAAAGGATTGTCCAGCGGAGAGTAAGTTAACCGAAATACCGGTGTATTCCGTTGACGAAGGAAAGACAGAGAAGATTTGGTTGAAACGAATCAAGGAAATTTCGGCCTGTTTTGTTGGTCGCTCTAAATCAAAGAAAGGGGAGTTATCATGATCGGTCGCAATCATTCGAAACGTCCGCGCTGCAATTGGCGTCGCCATTGGATCTTTGACGTGATCAAGAAAGAACGTCGTCAAGAGAAATGTGATGGTGATCCCCATAGAACATCGAGTTGTTACCGTAGCATTGATACAGCGTTTGACCTCACACAACTTCCCAAAAAATCCTCGATTAAGACAATGAATGAGACTTTGTTGTCATATTATTTAGACGCAAGCAAAAAGGGTTTTAAGGCAGAGGATTGTGTGATTTCTGACGATACGCTTTGGATTAAAAAGTCCAATGATTACTCCTTTGTATCAGACATTTTGGACGGAGGAAGTTGTTTGCATGAAATTTTCTTTACCTCTTACGTTGTTACAGAAGATTGTGATCAACAAAAGAAAGCCGAGATACTCGTTTTTTATCAGGGACTTTACCTCTATTCAACCATTGGCAAATATTTGACGAAAGTGGCTAAGTGCAAAGAAATTGATATTACGAAAGTCGATGAAACTCACATGAATGTTCATGTTCGTGCCTCTGCCGTGCCGGGGCCGGCGTCAGCAAAACGACTCAATCAAATGAAAGTTATTGAGAGAATCTTGAGCTTATTAGACAAGGACTTTAAGGAGTCGTCCATTTATCGTCATCGATTGGCACCGATGGTGCATTTCCTTCAAGTTGAGCTTGATAAGGGGACGATGACACTTAAGTTTTCGTTTTCTGACAATCCTAAGCCGCATGGCGATATTCATAAAGTGGTGGCGGATTATGTTTCGGAGTTAGAGTATGAAGCAGTGGAGTAAATTACAGAAACGGATCTACAACATTTTGGATCCGAAATTGGATTTGCAGATCCATTGTGTCGTGTATCGTCATGATGGTTTTTGCGGTGAGGAATATGTTCCAAGGTACTTTGTTACGTTATCTGGAGAAATCATCTTCGATTTTCCGAAAAATTATCCAGTTTCTTTACAGCAGCCCTACGAAGAACGAGAAAAATGCTTTTGGAGTGCCGTTAGCGAAATTTCTGAAACTTTGGCGAAATATTTGAATGCCGGGCGAGAGGAACGAATGACAATGACGGATTATTGGGGAATTATTGACATTATTCGTGCGGCTGACAGACGAGTAGGGGCTAGGCAGTGGAACAAGTTATATGAGAGCGGCTCAATGGAAGCAAAGAAGGTAATCGAATCGAGGAAAAGTATTCGAACCTCTCTCCCCGTTAGCGAAGGGTAGTCAATATTGCACTGTTTTAAATGGAAAACACGGCCTCAAAACCGTGTTTTCCTTAGCGACCAACTCTAAATTGTTCGAATTAAAATGCCGTTTTCACGGCGCAATTCAATCTTCCCATTGGCAAGTTCAACAGCAATGTCATTTCCTGAAAATTTAGCATTGACGGCATTGCGATAAGAAATCATACGAATTAATAAACCATTGATTTTTCGCAATTCGACCTTACCGTCGGTAAGCGTAACAACAATCATTGACTCATCATCATTTAGATCGGCAGAAACGGCATTTCTGTAAGCAATCGTTCGAACAAGAAGTCCGTTATCTTTACGAAGTTCCACTTTGCCGTTAATAACTTTCAAAATCATAATGGCCTCCACTTAAATATTTAGCCTTATCGTACAGTCTACGCTCTAGGAATCGACAGAATAAATTATTACAAACCCGAATGAGCATTAGTGACTATCGAGCTCTGCTTTATTCCTCGGTAGCAGTGAATTAAATTGCTTGAAAACAGCATCCGTAAAATGAGGGCTCATCAAATTTTCTCTGAATGCAATCCTTCGGCAAATGGCAATCTTGTCTTGAATGGTCAGGTGTCTTCGTTTCCATTGAAGATCGGCGTAAGCAATGTCTGCACGGCGTATTGTCACGGATGGAAAATGAGCATGAACTAATAAAAGAAAATGCTCTAAAAGTTTTTCTTCTGAGATAAATTCTGATAAGAAAATATCTTCTCCCCGGTGCGCCACGGGGATTCCAGCGACAAGTGCCATTTCTTCAATGCGCCCCATGTGTTCAGCGTTACTTCGGGCTCCGATCATCGCAAAAATTTTACGTTCTTCTAAAAATTCTTTAGGTTCAATGTTTGAAAAAGTAAGAATGATTTTGAGGTATCGGTGATAGCGAGGATAGAGACGGGTACGTTTCACCAGAGTTTTATAAAGACTGAGACGCTCAAATTCGTTGTGAATCCATCGCAGCGTAACGGATGACCCGCCATCAAATAGTCCCGCTAGTTTTTTAGTTTTAACTGTAACGATGGCAGCGGTTAAATATAAAGCCGTTTCATTGATGACTTTTTCATGAGAGGTGGGATTATCTAATAATTCACGAGCAACTTTTAGTGTTTCAAGTTCGCAAGGCGCAATATCATCAACCATTTCCAGATTATTTATTAATGCAATGAGCATCCATATTTCATGCTCTGAAGCAGATGTGTCTAATAGGAGACTTACCGCATCAAACGTCTGAGACAGACGGTAAATATTTTCTGAGCCCTCTATAGGTA
>DBFZTP010000140.1:0-11808 GCA_048520025.1 Candidatus Aphodousia sp. | reverse complement strand
GGCTTTGTCTGTGGCTGCTGCTTTTGCTGCTCCTGCCATGGCCCAAGTTAATACTGCCCCTGTTGTTCAATCTCAAGACGTCATGGTGACGGCTTCGCGTTCTGAAAAAGCTTTGGCTGACGTCAATATGTCGGTCTCTGTCATTACCGCTGAAGACATTAAGCGCGCAGGTTCCGTTAAGGGCGTTGCTGACTTATTGGAAACGACCGTGCCGGGTCTTCGTGTTCGCAATGACGGTTCTCAAGGTTTGGACCGTATCTCGATGCGTGGTGAAGACGCTTTCCGCACGTTGGTGATGGTTAACGGTCAACGCATCACGGAACAAAAGTCCATGTCGGGTGCTCCGATTTTGATCGATCCTTCTCAAGTTGAACGTATTGAAGTGATCCGTGGTCCTGCCTCTGTTCTCTACGGTTCTGACGCCATTGGCGGTGCTGTGAACATCATCACGAAAAAGGGTGCAGATAAGCCCGTGAGCGCTACGGTGTCTGCCGGTTACGATGGTTCTGCCGACGGTAAGAGTGGTTCTGCCAGTATCAGCGGTTCTTCTAACGGTTGGAACTGGCGCTTGGGTGTGGCAGGTAAAGATTATGACCTCTTGGATACGCCGATTGGTAAAGCCGCTCACACGCAATTTGATTCGAAGTCGGCAGATGCCTTCTTGTCTTACGATATCGATCCCAACAAGACGATCGGTTTGACGTTAAGCCACTATGACTTGGACTTCTGGAGTGGTGACCAACAGTATGCTGTCAATGATTTCTGGGTGCATGTTCCGGAATGGAAGCGTACGCGTGGTGCAATTTTTGGTGAATTTAAGAATATCTCGGATACGTTGAGCCGTGTGCGTATTGACCTCTCTCAAGAACGTAATGCTAAGAAGATGGATAACCACGTTGTTACTCCTGCAGATCCGTCTGTCATGGTGAATGAAATGGTGACACTTCCGTGGTTTATTCAAATTAGCTCTGGAGAAGAGTACGACACTACTGTAAACAGTTTCACGGATAATACGACCGACACTACGGCATTAAGTATTCAAACCGATTGGAATCTTGCTGATAACCATTTCTTGATCGTTGGTTATGAGTTAGCTTATGACAAACTCAAGGCATCTAGTGTTAGTGGCATTAGAACTGCAGCAGATGGCAGTGTAGATATGTCTATGATGCAAGGCCCAGTGTTTGACTTTACGAACGCAGGTGTGGGAATTCAGACAAGCAATCGTTATGAAGGTAACCAATTCCGTCATGCTATTTTTGCTGCAATGGAAAGCACCTTTGCAGATGATTGGGTTGCTAATTACGGTGTTCGTTACACTTGGGTAAAGAGTGAGATGGATATCCATAAATTCGGTGCAAAAGGGAGTGTGACATTACCTCCCAATCCTATAACCGGAGCTGGAGCCTTCCCGATTAATACTGATGGATCCTCTGAATCCTATGACAATTCAGAAGGCAAGGCCGTCTTTAATGCTGGTTTGACCTACAATGGCTTTGAGAATCTTGTTTTGCGTGCCAACTATGCTCAAGGTTATCGCGCTCCGATTTTGCAAGAGCTTTTCATCGACTCCATGATGGGGGGTCATATTACTCGAGCCAACGAAAATTTGAAGCCTGAAACGAGCGATAACTTTGAAATTGGTGCTCGTTATCAAAAGGGCGGCTTAATGTTAGATACGGCAGTCTTCTACTCAGTTGCTGATAACTACATTACGGCATCCCCCGATAGTCAAGACATTTTTGAATATCGAAATATTGCCGAAGCCAAGACCCTTGGTTTTGAAATGCAATCGAGCCTTCGAGTTGGTGACTTTGAACCTTACACGACCGTGACGTTATTGAAGCGTGAGTACGAAAATGACGGCGTTTCAACAAAGAAGACGGGTACGCCTAAGGCTTCTGCTCGCGTAGGTGTACGTTACTTCACGACCGCCATGGACGCTGACTGGAATGCCGACTTCTATATCGTGACGCAAACGAAGACCGAAGAGTATAGCTTTGGGGACAATTCAACGACGAAGTTTGGTGGCTTTACCACTTATAACTTGACGGGCGGTGTCGCTTTCGGTCAAAACAAGGCTTACCGTTTGGATGCCGGTATTTATAACATTGGTGACAAACTCTATCGCTACAATGGCGGTAAAATGGATGATCTTGTCCGTACCGTGTACGAACCGGGTCGCCATGCGGCTGTGAAGTTCACGGCAACGTTCTAATCGATGTTGGTGTGCCAACCGTGAAATCAAGGATCTTTCTTGATTTCACCTAAATACTGACAAAAGGCTTGTGGCGTTTATACGATCACAAGCCTCTTGTCGTTAATAAAATGAGTGAATAAGTAAATGGAAACGATTGCTTCGAGTTATCAACTGATTGGTCCTGCGGGTGTGGCTTTGATTTTTTTAGGAATCTACGCCATCTACCGCGCCATTTGGCTTTGGCTTTACCTCAATAGCGTCTGGAACAATTTCCGTCGAGATTTTCTGGATATTGAAAAGGGTAAGAGTCAATGCTTGCGAGATCTCGATCGTGAAAATGCCAATCCCTTGATTCGCATTGTCTATGACATTGTGGTCTCTCAAGCCGCTCACAGCGATAACATTCGAGGCGAAGTCGCTTACTTATTCCACCGCAATTTCAAGCGTGTCAATAACGGTCTTATTTGGCTTAAAGTCATTAGCGTTATCTCGCCACTTTTGGGCCTTTTGGGTACCGTTTTCGGTATGGTGGAAGTTTTCCAATCGCTTTCCTTTACGCAAATGCCCGATGCCGATACATTGGCTGGTGGCATCTGGCAAGCCTTGATCACCACCGTGATGGGTCTTTGCATCGCCATCCCGACCATGATGGTTTACTACGCTTTGGTGATGAAGTTTAGAGGCATGCACATTGAAGCGGTTGAACACTGCTACCGAGCATTGAAGGTTGTTAAGAAGTTAAAGAAAGAGCATGCTCAATTGTTAAAGTCCGAAGACATGCCTGAGGGTCACGGCCATGAATAGCCCATTGGACGCAGGTGGCTCTCCTTTAGATGAAGAGCCCCAAATCGACTTAACGCCTCTCATTGACTGCTTATTTACGCTCATCATTTTCTTTGTGTTGACGATGAGTTTCTCACGTCCTGTGTTGGAAGTCATTTTGCCCGAGAGTCAAACGGCGCAAGTCACGAAAGCTGACCGTCAGGTGAGTGTTTTTGTGACCGCTGATGGTCAATACATGATGGATGGGAAAAAGACGGACATTAAGGCCATTGAAGCGGTTTTGGTTTCAACGGAAAAAGCCGTTTTAAACATTCACATGGACGGTAAAGCTGCCTTTGATACCTTTGTTCCTTTGGTGGATTTAGCCAAGAGTAAGAATGAAGGGCGCTTTGTGATCAGCACCCAAGCCAAGCGATGAAAGAAATCCGACGTTGCCCCATCACCGGTCGTTTTCGTGCCAAGGGTCTCGGTCGAAGTGTGCTTCGATCGCCTGAAGAGCGTGATGCGTCTCGTAAATCCCAGGTCCTCACGACAGTGGCGACCGTGGTGTTGGGGTTATTTTTATTTGTGCACGTGCCGGAGAAGATTGCGCTTTTAAATCAGCGTATCGCCATGCAGCAAGTTGAGATGCCAAATAAAAAGGTGGATTTAAAGCGTGAGCCTTTGCGCATCGAACCCGATTGGGTGATGATGACGATTCCTGAGAGCTCTTGGAGTGTTGTGGTTGAAAAGCCAGAGCCTCCCAAAGTCAAAGAGCCTGAAAAGAAACCAGAGCCAAAACCGGAACCCAAACCTAAGCCCAAACCCAAGGTACAACCCGTAAAAAGTGCCGGGGGTGCAACGGTGGCTCCGAAAGCCACGGGCGCAGCCAAGACCGTCACAGAAACCCAGATTGTTTTCAATGAAATCATTGAAGTGATTGAGCGCTACAAACGCTACCCGGAAAGAGCCCGTTCTCAAGGCTTAGAAGGTCGCGTGATGTTGCAAGTGGCGATCAATGCCGACGGTTCTGTGGGCGAGATTAACCTTCAAAAGGGTGGTCATCCGCTCTTGCGCCGCGCTACTTTGCAAGCGGCAAAGCATCTCAAAGATGTTCGCACGCGGGCGACGTCAGCCATGACGCTCGTGGTGCCGGTTAACTACGACCTCAATTAAATTACTTAAAAAAATAGCCTCCAAAATCAAAGCGATTTCGGAGACCTTTTTAAACCCAGTCAAAAACTATTTTTTAAGTTTTGCGTGCGCCTTCTTAAAAGCTAACAAAGCTTTAGCCGTGTGGGTCTTTTTCTTCATGACGTCTGCGGGCGTGCCTTGGGCCACCACCGTGCCACCTTCATAACCGCCTTCCGGACCCATATCGATAATCCAGTCGGCTTGTGCCATGACGTCAAGGTTGTGTTCAATGACGACCACGGTGTTACCGGCATCGACCAAGCGGTGCAACACGGCAATGAGTTTTTCAACGTCAGCCATATGAAGTCCCACGGTGGGTTCATCCAAGATGTAGAGGGTCTTGGGTGCACGATAGCCGCGACGCGTTACGTCGTCTCGGGCTTTGATGAGTTCCGTGACGAGCTTAATGCGTTGGGCTTCACCACCGGACAAAGTGGGAGACGGTTGACCGAGGCTTAAATACCCCAATCCCACGTCTTGCATGAGTTTTAAGGCGTGAGCGACAGAACTTTGTGTCGTGAAAAATTCCACCGCATCGTCAATTTCCATCGCAAGTGTCTCGCCAATGGATTGCCCCTTCCAGAGCACTTCTTGGGTTTCGGTGTTGTAGCGCATGCCGCCACAGACTTCGCAAGGGACCTTCACGTCCGGTAAGAAGTTCATTTCGATGGTGCGAAGACCTTGTCCTTCACAGTGCTCGCAACGGCCGCCCTTAACGTTAAATGAGAAGCGTGAGGCGTTATACCCACGAGCTCGCGCTTCATTGGTTTCTGCATAGATTTTGCGGATGGTATCCAAAAAGCCCACGTAGGTGGCCGGGCACGAGCGTGGCGTCTTGCCAATGGGCGTTTGGTCAACTTCCAATACACGATCTACCCATTGCGTACCTTCAATGCTTTCGCAAAGCTCACCTTCGTAAGGTTTCTTTTGAGAGATGGACTCGCTTAAGGCTTTCAATAAAACCCCACGAGCAAAACTGCTCTTACCGGAACCCGAAACCCCTGTGAGCACTGTTAAGCGTTCCAACGGAATCTTGACGGACTCAGCCTTTAAGTTATTTAAATGCGGGTGATTAACCGTGAGCCAATGCGTTTCATCGTCCACGGTGCGCTTTGGTTTAAAGGTATGAGGGATGGGTTCTCGCAAATAGCGGCCGGTCAAAGACTTATCATCGTTGACAATATCGTCAATCGTGCCCTTGGCAATGATTTGACCGCCACGCACACCGGCACCGGGCCCCACGTCAATGACGTAATCGGCTTCACGGATCGTGTCTTCATCGTGCTCAACCACCAAAAGCGTGTTGCCTTTTTGCGTGAGCATCTTCATAGCGTCCAACAAAAGACGGTTGTCTCTGGGGTGCAAACCAATCGTGGGTTCATCCAAGATGTAGCACACGCCTTGAAGGTTAGAGCCTAATTGGCTCGCCAAGCGAATGCGTTGGGCTTCGCCGCCTGACAAAGAAGGTGCTGAGCGATCAAGCGTCAAGTAGCCTAAGCCCACTTCTTCTAAGAAAGCGAGCCGTAAGCGAATTTCTTTTAACGCATCTTCGGCAATGTCCGCGTCACGTCCTTTGAGTTTCAAACGATCAAAAAAGACACGCGCTTCAGAGACTGTTAAATGGGCAATTTGTGCAATGTTTTTACCGGCAAAGCGAACACTGCGGGCAACTTCATTTAAGCGCTCACCGTGGCAGGTCGGACAAGGTTTCGCAGCAGCATCGGCCCAAGTGCGCTCTTCGCCACTGGCAGTTTCATCAAAGCCTTCGATCAATTGGCCGGTACCAAAGCAGGTCGGGCACCAACCCATGGAGGAGTTGTAAGAAAATAGGCGCGGATCAAGCTCGGGGAAGCTGCGACCGCAAACCGGGCAAGAACGGTGAGTGGAGAAGATTCGCTCTTCGCCTTCCTCGTCCAAAATCGTCAAAACCCCTTTACCGATCGTGATCGCTTCTTGTAAAAGGCGTTTGAGCGTTTTTTCATCGTCGCTCGTGACGTCGATCTGTCCCACGGGCAACTCAATGGTGTGGTCTTTGTAGCGGGCAAGTTTTGGGAATTTCTCTGTCGAAACAAACTTGCCATCCACGCGCAATTGACCATAGCCCTTTTTATTGGCCCATTTAGCAAGGTCGGTATAAATCCCCTTTCGCTTCATGACCAAAGGCGCCATGACCCACAGCGCTTGTCCTTTATAGTCCGACAGCACTTCAGAGAAAATCGTCTCAAACGATTTGGGGGCAACTTCAACGTCGCAATCGGGACAGAATTGGTGGCCGAGCTTGACGTATAAAAGACGCAAGAAGTGATAGAGCTCGGTCATAGTGGCCACCGTTGACTTACGACCACCGCGAGAGGTGCGCTGTTCAATGGCAACGGTCGGTGCAATCCCCACGATGCTATCCACATCGGGTTTACTGGCCGGTTGCACGATGCTGCGCGCATAAGCGTTTAAGGATTCAAGGTAGCGGCGTTGGCCTTCTTTAAAGACAATGTCAAAGGCTAGCGTGGATTTACCGGAACCCGAGGCGCCCGTGACCACCGTGAATTTCCCATGAGGAATATCCACGGAAATGTTTTTAAGGTTATGCTCTTTCGCGCCCTTAATCATGATGGCATCGGGCACCGTAATGGCTTGTGTGCTCGTGGCCGGTGCGTCACTTGTAAAGTAAGGCGAGAACACTTTTTGAGAAAGCGTCTCACGATAAGCCGTTAAAGCTTTGCCTGTGTAAGACGTGGGGTGACTCAAAAGCGCGTCAAGCGGGCCTTGAACGACTACCGAGCCCCCTAATTCACCGCCCTCGGGCCCCAAGTCCACCACCCAGTCGGCGCAGTTAATGACATCGAGATTGTGTTCAATGATGATGGCGGTGTTGCCACGATCGACCAACTCTTGCAACGATTGCATGAGTTTTTCAATGTCATCAAAGTGCAAACCCGTTGTGGGTTCGTCAAAGATAAAGAGATCGTTTTTCTTTGCTTGAGAATTCTTCTCGGCTAAAAAGCCCGCAATCTTTAAGCGTTGTGCTTCGCCACCCGACAAAGTGGGAACGGGTTGACCGAGTTTAAGATAGTCCAAACCCACTTTACGCAAGGGTTCTAAACGGGCCAATACAGCTTTGTCTTCACTAAAGAATTCACAGGCCTCCGATACGGACAAATCCAGCACTTGGGCAATGTTTAATTCTTTGCCGTGGCGCTCTACCGTGATTTCTAAAATCTCTGGACGGTAGCGAGAGCCGTTACAGGCCGAGCATCGCAAATAAACGTCCGACAAGAACTGCATTTCAATGTGCTCAAAGCCGTTACCGCCACAGACGGGACAGCGACCGTCGCCCGAATTGAAACTAAAGGTGCCGGGTTTGTATTCACGGGCTTTGGAAGCATCCGTTTGGGCAAAGATCGTGCGAATCGCATCAAACGCACCTACGTAGCTTGCAGGATTAGAGCGTGTCGTCTTCCCAATGGGAGACTGATCCACAAATTGCACGGAATCGATCAGATCGGCGCCATCTAACGTTTTAAAAGCCCCCGGCGCTTCCGTGGGTTCGCCCTTGGCTTTTAAGAGGGCCGGCACCAAAACGTTTTGAATCAAGGTGGATTTCCCGGAACCGGAAACCCCCGTTACGACGTTTAAGACGCCCAAGGGGAAACGCACGTCAATGGCTTTTAAGTTATGAGCAGAAACGCCCTTGAGCGTAATGGCTTTGGATGGATTGCTCGACCGTTTTTCGTGTTCGGTTGAGATACGTTGACGACCACTTAAATAACGACCCGTTAAGGTATCAGCCTTCATGAGGTCCGCAGGTGTCCCGTTAAAGACCACTTGACCGCCTTTTTCACCGGGCCCCGGGCCCATATCGAAAATTTGGTCGGCCGCCAACATCACTTGGGGGTCGTGTTCAACCACCACCAATGTGTTGCCACTGTCACGCAATCGCGTCATCACACGATTGATGCGATCCATGTCACGGGGGTGTAAGCCGATCGAAGGTTCATCAAGCACAAAGAGGGTGTTAACGAGCGACGTGCCTAAAGCCGTTGTGAGGTTAACGCGTTGGACTTCACCGCCCGAAAGTGTGCGGCTTTGGCGCTCAAGCGTTAAGTATCCGACACCCACATCGACCAAGTAATGCAAGCGCGTCAGAATTTCTTCTGTCACCATGACGCCCGCTTCATCCATCGTGCTTTCAGCCTTCATCGCTTCAAAGAAGGTCAAAAGGCGTGAGAGCGGTAAACGCATGAGGTCATAGAGATTCAATCCCGGCATGTCGTTTAATTGCGCATAGGTCCACTTCACACCAACGGGTTTATGGCGCTTAAAGTCCAACCCTTCTAAGGCGAGTTCCGTTGCCCTTTGACTACCCACACGCCACAAAAGGGCTTCGGGTTTTAAGCGAGCACCGTGACAGGCCGGACACTCTTGATAGTTACGGTAGCGAGACAATAGGACGCGCACGTGCATCTTGTAGGCCTTAGACTCCAACCACTCAAAAAAGTGCTTGACGCCATACCATTGCGTTGACCATTTGCCTTTCCATTTGGGCTCACCATTAATCACCCAACTTTTTTCTTCTGGCGTTAAGTCTTTAAATGGCACGTCCAAACGAATGCCGTCACGTTTGGCGTACTGCTTCATTTCTTTTAAGCAGATTTCATTCGTTTTGGTGTTCCAAGGTTTAATGGCTCCTTGGTTTAACGAAAGGCTTTGATCTGGAATCACCAAGTCATAGTCCACACCAATCACACGACCAAAGCCACGGCAGGTTTCACACGCCCCTAACGGAGAATTAAAACTAAAGGTCGCGTCTGTGGGCTTAGTGTAATGAATGCCACAATCCGGGCACGCCAATTGATTGGTAAAACGCCAAGCTTTTTCTTCGGTCTCTGTTTGGGCATAAACCGTGACGTAACCCTTGCCGAACTTAAAACACGTCTCCAACGCTTCAATGGCCCGCGTCTTATCCGTTTTGCTCGCTCGGAAGCGATCGGCCACGACTTCTAATGTACGGTCTTTTGTTTCTTCTTCGTGATAGAGCTTCGTGAAGCCTTGTGCAGCCAACGTTTGTTTGACTTCGTCAAGACTCATGTTCTCAGGCACCGTTACCGCAAACGTGAAGTAGAGACGAGGATCGTTATTGATTGCCGCAAGATCTGTGATTTTTTGCCAAGCGGTTTGAGGTGTGTCGGCTTCAATTTTGCGTCCGCAGTCTTTGCAAAAGAGATGGGCTTCTCTGGAAAAAAGAAGTTTTAAGTGATCGTTGATTTCGGTCATGGTGCCGACCGTGGAGCGTGACGTACGAACGGGGTTCGTTTGGTCAATGGCAATGGCAGGCGGCACGCCTTCAATGCGATCGACCTGCGGGCGATCCATACGGTCTAAGAATTGGCGCGCGTAGGGACTGAAGGTCTCAACGTAGCGGCGTTGACCTTCGGCGTAGAGCGTATCAAAGACTAAGGAGCTTTTACCTGAGCCAGAAACGCCCGTTACCACACTGATTTTTCCTGTCTCAAATTCCAGATCGAGGTTTTTGAGATTGTTTTGTTTGGCACCGAAAATTTTGATGTTTTTATCGATCACGATGGTCTCTTTTTTAACCCAAGGCGCGCCAAGAAAAGCGATGCGCGCGACATTTTGATTTTAATGGGGTTGGGGGAGATTTGGGTGTGAGGGGTTGTGTAAAACAATGGGGGTCATAGCAGGGGTTTATGACATGTGAGTGAAATGTGTGGGAGTGTTGCGAAAGAGGGACAAAAATTGGTGTGAAGTTTGACAAATAGAGTCTGGGGGGGGGCATTCTTCTAGTTTGTTAAAACTTTACTTTCCTAAGGGGATTTGACATGCCTAAAAAATATTCTCTCTCTCAAAAGCTGTTAACGAGTAGTGTTCTAATGGCACTATCAACATTTTCACTCTCGTCGTATGCGGCACCTCAAACTTTCATTTGGTCAGGAACAAATATTTCAACTCCTATTGCAACAACAATTGACAAATCAGATTTAGAAAATGGTAATAGCATTTTCTTTTATACCGTTACGCAGGATGCAGTTGGAAGTGTCGAAAACTTCGACCTCTCATTAACAACAACAGGAGGTTTGGCTAACCAAGTTTTTGCATTGGAAAGTTTGGGTAATGTTGAGTATGCAGGGGAAAGTTTTAACCTTAATGTTGTATCGGATGCTTGGGGACAAGGAAACTCCATGCTGGCGGGCTTCGATGTAGAAGTTAAAGATGCAGTTAAGTTATCAGCTAAAAAGGCAACGATTAATATTGAAAGTACCAATGCAGAAGGTAAAGCTGTATATGGTTTGGTTAATTGGGCTGGAATTATTGATGTTACGAGTAACGAGCTTAATATCAATATTCAAACGGCAACAGATCGATTTGACAATAAATCTCAATACAGTGAAACAATTGGTCTTGATGCCACCGATGGCCTAACTAAGCTTAGTAAGGCCACAACGTTGAATGTCCATATCGAATCTTTAGGGGAAACTACGACGAGCCCAACTTCTGAAGGATCTTATGCTCAACCCGGTAACTTTACGGGAGCAACTACGGTTCATGGTATTAAATTGGAAGGCGGTCAATTAATTTCCGAAGGAATCGTCAATGTCGATTTAACAGGGGTTGGAAGTCGTTTGACAGGTTTGTATCTGATTAATTTCCACAATAACTCAACTCACGGTTCTGTTTGGGGAAATTCTGCAGCCAGTTTGAGTACTTTAAATGTGAAGGCACATTCTCAAACAGGTGATGTGTTTGGGATTGAAACAACTTACAACCCGAAAGAAGACCAAAAGTTTGATGTGATTCTGAGTACTGGGGATACATCAATTGATGTTACGTCAGATGCTGGTTCTGCCTATGGTATTTACGTAAGCGGTCAGACCTCTATTGATATTAATGGTAATTTGTCTATTAATGCTCAAGGTAAGGAATCTAATGCGATTTATACCGATGGTGGTCTTTTGCAAATTGGAGGAGCCGAATCGTTCATTCGTGGTGATGTGAAGATTTTAAATTCAGGTATTGTTCAATTTGGATCTCCTGCGACTAGAGCAGCTTCTCAAACTCAGAAAGTTGTTTTAGATGGACAAGCATTTATTGACGGAGCGTCTAAGTTATCTCTTACTAATACAGAGTTAGAGATTTTGGAAAATTCTCATGTTGATGTAGAAGGCACATTAGCAAGCGTCAATTCGTCGGTTGTCATTAATCACATTGATGACCAAAAGCCAGTTTTACAAGTGTCGAATTTAGAAGCTCAATCAGATTTGCGTCTTGTAGCATCCTCTAGCTTGAATGATCAATTGGGTGGCGATATTTCCAAATTCTCAGAAAATGTCTCTATTGGAGGAGCTGGCGTTCAAGGAACTCATCTTGAAATGCGAGAGGGTTTGATTGCAGATGCTGTTGAAGGCGAACTCAGTAATGATGGTTCTTTGAATAAAGATACTGTTGTTAAAACGAAGAACACCTTAATGCAATCCTCTTTGGAACTTGCCTCTGCCGCTCCGTTAGCTTTGAACCGCATCATGATGAACGATGTTCGTAAACGTTTAGGTGACATTCGTACCTCTAACGGTACTCACGGCGCATGGGCTCGTTACGATGGAGGTAAGTTGTCTGGCGAAGGTGGTTTAGAAAACGAC
>DBFZTP010000139.1:0-5889 GCA_048520025.1 Candidatus Aphodousia sp. | reverse complement strand
TGACTTTAAAGCGGGCTCAATGGCTTTCTAAAGCCTGAAGAAGTGCCTCTGCCATTTCTGAGTCGATACTCACAACGCCATCCTCTTCAGAGATAATCGGGTAATCGGCATCAAGTAACTCAAAACCCATTTCATTAATACGTTCAAGTACCTCATAAGGCATGAAATCGAGCGCTTTGCACTGATCCTCAAAGTCCTCAAACTGCCAAGTCTCTTGGGTGAGCGGTGCCTTAATGAGAGCTTTTATCGGGTCGTTGCTCGTCATTGATTCGGACTTGGTTTCAATCGCAGGGGTTTCGTCCGTAAAGATCGTTCCCAAAATGCCTTGTGCGAGGCGAGTTTCGTTAAGTTTTTGCGCAAAGACCGTATCGTCAATGATGGACTTGACGAAAAGTTCCGGTTGATCTTCAGAGGAGTTGGAAGGCGAATCACTTTGAATCTCGTCTTTTAGATCGTCATCAGGTTGAGCAGGAATCGAAAAGTCGGAGGTTTCTTCTAAACCGGTATCATGAAAGGCGATATGAGTGGGTTCAGGCGTAATCCAATTAAAATCCTTGATATCCAATTGCCACTTTTTGATAACTTGGGCCAAAAGCTTCATATTTTTGACGCTCGCCACGCCTTCAAGTCGAATGCAATCGAACCAAAACCTCAATATCGTTGTCATTAAGTCGTGATCCTCAATCGTGCGCTTAGGTATCGTTCCAGAGATATCGACAATGAGTTTCCACTTCATAAAAAGATCAAGGTAACGCTTTTGTTTAGGGGTCAGATTAATGTCTGATTGGCAATATCGGTCAAAAAGGTCAAATAAAGCCTCTTTCAAAAGACCGGCATTTTTAATGAATCGCGCAGCGATGTGAATGACATCGCTCCATAGGCGAATCGTTTCATCATCAATTAATACTGAATGAACGAGACAAAACCGAAACTGAGGATGAAGGGCCGTGCCGGTAAGCTTTCGATGGGGGAGCGACGTAAATCCCAAACGATTAAGAAAGGCGCTAAAGTCATTTTCTTTAATCCCTGTTGGATGAAGAGGGTGCAGAACTTCTTCTAACTCACTAACTCTAAAGAATCTGTCAGGTTCCTTCGCCAAGGCTTCGAAAAGAAAACGAAATACGGTATTGATGCGATGGTCTTGAAAGAACGCCTCGTCATCTTCATTCATGAGTCGTTCAAAGTCTGTTTGAGATTGAGTTTGTCTTTTCTTGACGCGATGAGCTTCCAGAGCTCTTCGACAGGCAGAAAAGTACAGTGTGGCGGCACTATCCAGTATGGGTTCGGATCGATAGGATAGGGGATCCGTAAGTCCCATGTGCGAGTGATAACAATCAATCATGCCGGGATTGGCGGGTTTAAATTCAAAACTCAACGTTGTCGTATTGGGTTCAACCGTACGAACTTTTAATGACAACTCTTTGAAATTATTAATAAACCGCTCATAAACAGAAAGTTCTCTGTTACGGTATTGAGAGAAGTTTTTTTCTTCAGATAAGATGCGACCATACCAATAGGCAAGCTCGGCGCCAAGCGGCTCGCCCTTTTTTATGGCCTCAGAAATCAAATATTTAGGTAGAAGACTAAATTTGATATCCCCTCGAGCTAAGCCAATCGTAAGGAGTTGATCTCGACTCAAAGGCGCGAGTTGTGGGTAGAGAATCGCAGCTCGCTGTAAACATTCCAGTGCGCAAGCTGCAAAGTGTCGAATGTGACCGAAGCGAAGATAAAGGTTAAAGACTTCCTCTAATAACACCTTTCTTTCTGCGTTCGGGACATTTTGATCCCAATACAAACGGCGCTCTAATCCAAAGTAAAAGAGCCAAACATAGTGAAATAGGATGTCATCGGACTGTCTCCCATCTGCCAACCACTGAAGATAGGTCGCCCGATTAACGGGATTTAAGCGTTGATAGGAAAGGTCATCCAACTCTTGGCAAAGCGTATCAATGGGCGCCATTGAGTCTGGTTGCCCCACATCTAAAGCTAATGTGATTAGGCTGGGCTCCTTTTCTCGGTGGCGGCCATAGAGGTGAGCGGTACGACAAGAGGGAAGAAAATCCCCAACGTAAACCATTCCTTTAATACGAAAGCCATGGATATTGACGATTTCGCCCGGTGGATACCATTGTGCATCGATTTCAGGGGGTTCTGGATTTAGCATGTTTGACTTCAAAGAATTAGTGAAATTGCTTGAAGTCTATTTTTGACTGCGTCAGATAGTGTCGTGATTAGGATGCTGTGAGGCCAATACTAAACTCTGATGGTTGGTATTTTCACGTCAAAAAATGACGCTATAGAAGATAGGATAAGAGCATCTAAATAGCAATCATTAGAAGGCTTTAAGATGTCTGTCTACTTAAAATCATTCACGTTTCCGTCGGCTTTATTAGAAAAAACAATCATGGCACAGCCGTCAAGTCGTTTCCGAATGACTTGTTACCCATCGTTTTATCCCTTCGGCATTCTTGCTGATCGAGGAAATTCAATTAGCAATGGCCCTCAATTTGATTTCGCTCCCATTACCATTTTCTACGGCAATAATGGTTCGGGGAAATCGACAGCCATTAACATCATTTCTGAAAAATTGGGACTTCTTCGTGAATCTGAGTTTAATAAGACCGACTTCTTTCCGGAATACTTACAACTGTGCCGTGCGGAAACTTGGAATTGGAATTCGCGCAATCGCGTGATCACAAGCGACGATATCTTCAACAATATTTTGTACTTGCGAAAAACAAACGAAGCCATTGATCGTGAGCATGCGACCATCATGAGCGAAATCATGAGAATCAAAGGCGCTCGAAACCACCCTGAAATGAATGAGGCCATAAAAGAAGAGTTTCGGTTAAAAGGTCTTCAAGACATCGAGAAACTTCGCCATTACAACGAATACACTAAAAAAAGTGCTTCGCAGCTGATTCGAGAAAGGGTAGCCACCAACCGCAAAACGCAAAGTAACGGGGAGAGCTCTCAAGCCTTTTTCTCAGAACGCATTAAGCGCAATGCATTGTACATCTTGGACGAACCGGAAAATAGCTTATCGGTGCAGTCTCAAATGGTTCTTTACGACTTCTTGGTTGAAGCGACCGAAGTCTACAACTGTCAGCTCATCATTGCGACGCACTCGCCATTTTTGCTTGCTTTGCCTGGAGCAAAGATCTATAACTTTGACACCTCTCCAATGAGCTGTTCTACGTGGCAAGAGCTTGAAAGCGTGAAATCGGTCTTTAATTTCTTTAAAGAAAGAAAAGAGTTATTTGAAGAAAAAGACGAGTAAAACCCACTATTCAAGTTGTTGTTTAAACAGAGGATTAATAAGGAGAAGACCATGTTGATGGGAGCCATTATTGGAGATATCGTGGGTTCTCGATTTGAGTGGAACAATATTTTTTCGAAGGATTTTGAATTTTTCCATCCCGACTGTTTCTTTACTGATGACACGGTCATGACCATCGCTGTTGCTCAAGCCTTGATCAACAGTAACAGTCAACGGTATGAGCGCCTCTCAGAAGAGTCTGTTCGTTGCATGCAAGAAATCGGACGCCAGTACCCTCATTGCGGATACGGTGAACGTTTTCATCATTGGATTTTTGCCGATAATCCTCAGCCTTATGGAAGTTGGGGCAATGGTGCTGCGATGCGAGTTAGCGCTTGCGGGTGGGCGGCTCGAAGCTTAGAACACGCAAAAGAGTTGGCAACGAAGGTCACCATCGTCAGTCACGATCATCCCGAAAGCATTAAGGCTGCCGTTGCTGTTTCTCAAGCTTTATACCTTTTAACCAGAAGCGAACCTAAAGATGAAGTTCTGGCTTTTTTGGCTCAATACTACGATCAAAAACGAACGATTAAAGATTATCGGCGAGCAAAAGACGAGGAAAGCATCTCTTGCATGAATACGATGCCTCGAGCCATCGCAGCGTTCAACGAAGGGAAAGATTTCGAAGATACAATTCGCAATGCCATCTCCATTGGAGGCGATAGTGACACAATTGCCGCTATTGCGGGAAGTCTCGCAGAAGCCTGTTGGGGGGTTCCTGATGAATATCGAAAAGCAGCGAGAACATACCTAGATAAGCCTATCAAAAGAATTTTGTCCATGTTTGAGATGAGTTACTCGCGTGAATACCTACACTTTTATTAGTCTGTGATTTTGATAGTGTTTGCCAAAGAGAATAGAGGAATCTGTTGAGAAACTTTTTGTTGCAAATTCATTGGGTTAACGCAGACGTCTTCGGAGAGTTCGAATCTCACCTCCTCCGCCAAAGTGAGTACGGGTTAACGCTAATTCCTCATACTAAGTAATTCAACCTATAGTAGTCATGGAAGTACTGACTTTGCTTAGTACAGAAGTAAGAGACTTTTAGGAGAACTGTTATGAAAAAGACTCTGATGGCCGTAGCTTTGGCATTCGCTATGGCTGGCTCCGCCTATGCTGCTAACTTGCCCAAAGTTGCCATTTTGGCAACGGGTGGCACGATTGCCGGTACGGCTTCTTCCAACACGCAAACGACGGGCTACAAGGCCGGTGAGTTGGCCATTCAAACGTTGATTGACGCTGTTCCCGCCATCAAGGACTACGCCGATGTGACGGGCGAACAAATCGTTAAGATCAGCTCCAACAACTTAACCGACGACGTGTTGCTTCGTTTGGCCAATCGCTGCAACGAACTCTTAAAAGATCCGAAGATTAAAGGTATTGTGATTACGCACGGTACCGACACGATGGAAGAAACGGCTTACTTCTTGAATTTGACCGTTAAGAGCAAGAAGCCAGTGATTCTTGTGGGTGCTATGCGTCCGGCAACTGCCATTTCTGCTGACGGTCCGATGAACCTTTTAAATGCTGTTCGTTTGGCAGCCGACCCGCAAGCCGCTGACCGCGGTGTGATGATCGCCATGAACGACCAAATTAGCGCCGGTCGTGATGTAACGAAGGGCAATACGAACCACGTTAATACCTTTACGTCCCACCAATTGGGTTATTTGGGCGTGATCGCCGGCGGTAAGAACCACTTCTTCCGTAAGGTTGAAAAGCTCCATACGTATCAAACCGAGTTTGATGTTTCGAAGTTAAAGAGCTTGCCGCGCGTTGATATCGTTTACACGCACGCTAATGCAGACCGCGTTTTGGCTGACGCTGCAGTTGCAGCTGGTGCCAAGGGTATCGTTCACGCCGGTTCCGGTAACGGTTCCGTTCACGGTCAAACCGAACCCGCTTTGGCTGAAGCCGTTAAGAAGGGTGTTGCAGTGGTGCTTTCTTCCCGCACGGGTAGCGGTGTTGTGAACCCCAACATGAAGCAATATAACGACGCTGGTTTCATTGAAGCCGGTTACCTCAACCCGCAAAAGGCTCGTATCCTCTTGCAATTGGCTTTGACCAAGACCAATGATCCGGCCAAGATCAAGGAAATGTTCGCTAAGTACTAATCCGAATACTCTTTGATTAATTAAAGTGAAGCCTCATTTCTTCGGGAGTGGGGCTTTCTTTATTTCGGGTTTACCCGGATTTTCATGAAATCATCTGCCTTTCCGGCTATGCTGCATAAATAGACTTAAAACAAGAGTTTCATTATGCAGAATCAGTATTTAAATCATTTAATGAATGGGCTTTCTCACAGTTTTATTGCTTGTGAGCAAGAAGCTCTTTCAGACTTCACTGCAAAAGCTTTGTTTAATGACGAGCAGACTAAGTTTGCTTCTGAGTTAAAACAAGAACTGAGAAAATGTAAGCACTTTGATATTTGTGTCGCCTTTATTAAGAATAGTGGTCTCCAACTTCTATATCACACCTTAGAAGAAGTCGTGAAAGAAGGTGTCACGGGTCGAATTATTACAACGGATTATCTTATTTTCACTGAACCGGTCGCTCTTAAACGTATTGCTCAA
>DBFZTP010000138.1:0-5585 GCA_048520025.1 Candidatus Aphodousia sp. | reverse complement strand
GTTATTTTCCGTCTTTAATTAAGAATAGGGTTTTACATAAATTTATCGATAATTTGAGCGTCATACAATGTTTATAGAATGAATGACCAAGTGTTGTCATTCGCTTTGAACTTTCAAATTCACCAAAGAGGTGCTCAAATGTCGAAAAAATTATGGGGTGGTCGTTTTAGCGAAGTTCCTGCGAAGTTCGTTGAGGAATTCGGTGCCGTTATTAAGGTTGAAACTCGTTTGTGTCCTTATGACATCCAAGGCAGTCTTGCCCACGTCACGATGTTGGGCGAACAAGAGATCGTTAAAAAAGACGATGTCGAGTTAATTAAAAAAGGCTTAAAGCAAGTCGGTGAGGAAATTGCCGCTGGTAATTTCACATTTGATGCTTCTGACGAAGATATTCACATGGCCATTGAAAAGCGTTTGACTGAAATCATTGGCCCAGCCGGCGGTCGCTTGCATACAGGTCGCTCTCGCAATGACCAATGCTGTATTGATAGTTATTTGTATTTCCGTGATGCGGCTAAAGAATGTCAACGCCTGATTGTTGAAATTCAAAAGAGTTTATTAGAAGTCGCAGAAAAGAATTTCGGCCATATCATGCCTGGCTTTACTCACTTACAAGTGGCCCAACCCGTGATGGTCTCTCATTGGATTATGGCTTACTTCTGGATGCTCAAGCGTGACTATGATCGTCTTCAAGGTTTCTTGGATCGTTTGGTTGAGTGTCCGTTAGGGGCTGCCGCATTGGCTGGTACCGACTTCCCGATTGATCGTTGGTCAACGGCCAAACAATTGGGATTTGCTAAACCGACAGAAAACAGTATCGATACTGTTGGTGATCGCGACTACTGCATTGAGTTTGGTGCCATTGCGTCGATGAACTATATGCACTTATCTCGTCTTTGCGAAGAAATCATTATTTTTGCTAGCCAAGAGTACAAATTCGTTGAATTGTCTGATGACTTTACGACTGGCTCTTCCATCATGCCGCAAAAGAAGAACTGCGACTTTGCTGAGCTAATCAAGGGTCGCACGGGTCGTATGTACGGTTACCTTCAAGCGATGTTGACCATGATGAAGGGGATTCCGTTGGCTTATTGCAAAGACATGCAAGAAGACAAGAATCTTTCGTATGCCTTGATTGACTTGTGGCAAGACACAATGAAAGTGATGGCTCCGATGGTTCGTAAGATGAAGGTAAACGACAAGCGCACTTATCAAGCCGCTTCGAACGGCTTCTCAACGGCAACCGACATGGCGGACTACTTGGTGAAAAAGGGTATGCCTTTCCGTGATGCTCACCGTGTGGTTGGTCAAACGGTTCGCTATTGTGTTGAAAATGATAAGTCTTTTGAAGACTTGACGCTTGAAGAATTTAAGGCTCAATCGGATCTGTTTGGTGAAGATATTTTCGAAGATATCAGCCTTGAGCATAGTGTAGGCGCTCGTAAGTCTTACGGTGGCACTGCACCGGAAGCTGTCCGAGTTCAAATGCAACATGCTGAAGAATTCTTAGATCGCGTTTGTCAGTAAATAGTGTGACAAGGTCTTAACCCGGAGCATTCTGGGTTAAGACTTTTCTCCTGTCGCTAGGGTTGAGAGTCATGATGAGTTCAGGTCGTTTCGTACAAGGATCCGTGAAACTGGGGATATGTTTCTCATTGTTGAGTGCTGTTACGTACGGCTTGAACCCTATTTTGGCAAAGTTTGGTTATCTGACGGGGTTAGAGGGGATTGAGGTTTTGCATGGCCGATTTATTTTTGCCACGATTATTTTGGCCATTATCGGACCGCTATTAGAAAAGGGTTTTTATAAGTTTTCCAAAGAATTATTGGTTAATGCTTGCATCATTGCGGTTTTAATTTTATTGCCGATGAATTTACTTTATGTCTATGCTCTTAAAGACATACCGGCCTCGATGATGAGCCTCATCACCTATGTATATCCGTTGGTCGTTTTACTCATCAATTTCTTTATTTTCAAAAGACAGATTTTTAGTCGTCAATGGGTGTCTGTCTTTTTAATTATTTTGGGCTGTGGTTGCATTTTTTCAGACGCTTTCAGTCTTCAGGTCGCAACGATTGCTTTGGTACTTGGCTTCCTGTCCATGCTTATGTACGCCCTGTACCTGATTTCTTTGCAACAGCTGGCAACGAATGTTTCGGCATTGCAAATAACCTTTGTCACAATCGCCATTGCAACTGCCGGATTGTGCTTATTTCATAATCCATTGTTGATTGCGGACTATTCTCTTCCACAACTAGGGGTGAGCTTTATTTATGGTTTAATCTCAACGGTGATGAGCACGATCTTTTTATCCAAGGCAATTCAACTCTTGGGAGCTACAGAAGCGGGGATTTTCTGTTCATTCGAACCTGCATTTACGATTTTGTTTGCATCAACGCTTTTAGGAGAGGTGATTCCTACTTTCCGCTGGCTCGGACTCTTGTTATTGGTGCTTGCTATCGTTTTACCTAATGCAAAAGTGCTTGTGGCGTCTTTTGTCAAAACAAAGTAGAAGAAGCCTTCACAGTCATTTCAATGTTTGGGGCACACCTGAACTGTCGTTTACTGATAGTTGTCCACATCAACCTTAATCATATCTTTAATGATTCGTTGTGATTCGGGAAGATTTTGTTTAGCCAAGGCATTTAAAAGTGCTTCACAATAATCTGCTCTTTTGATGAAAAAGTCTTTGGGTGCATGTTCAACCAAATGTTTGGTTGAACTGAAATAGGTGCGAACGACACCTGCAAACACTTCCATAACGCGGTTACCGCTACTGCTTAACATCAACAAGTGAAAGTCCATCAGGTAGGTATCAGCTTTTAAAGGATCTTCAGCGTTTTGTCGAATGCTGTGAGCTAAACGTCGCATTTCAGCTTGCACAGCTGGAGTCAACCGCATGGCAACAAAGGGAAGAACGGCCGATTCAATCATTAAACGAGCTTCATTAAATTCCACTTCGTCAAAACCGGCCAGTTTGAACTGCTCCAAGATGTTTTGAGTCATGTCGTGGGTGGCCAAACGTTTTACAACGGTTCCTCGACGCTTCTGGCGCTCAAGCACGCCCATTTGTACGAGTAAATCGAATGCTTGTCTGGCTTTGTAGCGGGTAATACCCAACTTTTCAATGAGTTCATCTTCCGTCGCAACCTTTTCTCCTGGACGTGGACTATTTCTAAAAATGTATTTTTCAATGCGAAGAAACTCAGAGGAATGAGGAGATAACGGCATAAGACTTCTCCCAGTGATGACGATTCATAATTTGATTATAAATTGTTTTATTATCGATATATCGTGAACTTTAAAATCTAAAATGAAATTACCATAGGCTCACCTATGGTGATGAGCGTATAGGCTCTTTCAATTTTTATTGTCGAATGGCAACAAAGCATTGAAAGTCGAGTATTTTCTCTGAACAAATAATGATTGACTTCAGAGAAGTTGGATGAGGACATCATCATGGAAATGTTTTGGATACATCTGATCGTAGTGCTTGGCGCGATTGTCGTCGGTGCACGTTGGGGTGGTGCCGGTTTGGGTGTGGCCGGTGGTTTGGGTTTGGCCATTTTGGTCTTTGGCTTTGGTATCCGTCCTGTTGCGGCACCGACAAGTGTTTTGCTCATCATGACGGCAGTCGTCACTTGCGCATCCATTTTGCACGGTTCTGGCGGTTTGGATTATTTGGTGAGTATTGCTGAAAAGCTACTTCGTCGAAATCCGCGTTTTATTACCTTTATCGGCCCGTTGATTTGCTGGGTCTTTACCGTTTTCTGCGGTACGGCTTATGTGGCTTTTGCGGTTTATCCGGTGATTGCCGAAGTTGCCGCTGCAGCTCGTGTTCGTCCTGAACGTTCGCTTTCCATGTCTGTGCTTGCCGCTCAAATTGGTGTTTGTGCTTCTCCCATGTCTGGGGCAACTGCCGCAATGGTCGCTTTGTTGGCCGTTTACGGTACGACGCCTCTTCAAATCCTCTCGATTGTTATTCCTGCTAGTTTCTTAGCAACGGTTACGGCTTGCGCTGCAATGTATCGCTATGGCAAGGAATTGAGTGTTGACGAGAAGTTCCAACAAATGCTCAAGTCTGGTGAATATGTCGACTCGGCTGCTGCTTCTTCTGGTGACTATGTTGCAAGTCGCGAAGCTAAGGTTGGTGTTGCAATCTTTGCTTTGGGGATTTTCTTTGTGGTCTTCTTGGGGTCCATGCCTGAACTTTTACCGTCTTGGCAAGTTGGCGATAAGGTTCAACGACTCTCGATTCCAAATTTGGTTCAAATCGTTATGTTGGCAGTCGGGTGCTTGATCATGATCTGCGCCAAGGTTAAGCCCAGTAAGCTTACGGATGGTTCTGTTTTCCGTTCCGGTTTGACGGGTATGGTCGCGGTCTTTGGTGTGGCCTGGTTGACGAACACGTTCTTTGCTCTCTATAAGCCGATGTTTATTGAGGTGTTTGGCTCTACGATTGCTTCAACGCCGTTCCTCTTTGTGGTCGCCTTATTCCTTCTCTCTTTGGCTCTATATAGTCAAGCAAGCACGGTTGCTGCATTAATGCCGATTGGTGTTTCTCTTGGTATTGCCGCACCTGATTTGATTGCTATGTATCCTGCTGTGACAGGGTTCTTTGTGATTCCTGCCGGTGGGGCACACATTGCTTGTATCGCTTTTGACCGCACTGGTTCGACCCATATTGGTAAGTTTGTGCTTAATCACAGTTACCAATTCCCAGGTTGGGTGACGACGATTAGTGTTGTGACCTATGGTTGGTTATTGTCGAGATTCTTGTACTAATTTGTTCCCTGAGGTTAAAGGGTGGGGCTTTTAAAGGGGCTCCGCCCTTTTTTATTGGAATTCAGTGGAAACTATTTATAGATGTTCAATTTGTTTTTTAATTGGTAAAAACAATCAATAGAATTACGTTTAGTATTATCAATTTTGTGCATTCCCTTGATTTGTTTAGCTATGTATTTTGGGTTATTAATCTTGCTCTCATCAAAGTCAATCTCCCATTCGCCTCCTTGGTTAATAAATAATCGACAAGATAGCACCTCTTTTGATGCCAATTGTTTTCTTTGCGAGTATGGAATTTGCACTAATCTTTGAGCTTCTTCTTTTGAGTAGTGATATGAATAGTATTCGCCACAGTAAAAAATGGCTAGTACTGTTGTAAAGTCATTGTTGTCAACGATTTCATTCAATTGTCGATAAAAAGTAGATTTTACTGTGGGTATAAATGGGATCATTTGAACCGTCTGATCATTAAATACGATGAAAAACACTGGCATTATTGTGTGCTTTTGGTTGAGGAAAAGGGCAGCATGAATTAAAGTAAAACGTTTGAATGCATCAAAAATATTAATTTTTGAATTAGCCTTCTGCTGTTTGGCTCCAAATTCCATGAAGTAACTTAATGTTGTTTTTGAATTAGCAATTGATAGATGTTGTTGATTATCACCGAAATATATAGCAGTCGATTGCCCAAGAGTGAGTTCATTCTTTAGCGGTTCAAAAACATAATCTCTAACAAAAAGTAGTTCTTTATTAAGTACTAGAATATACTTTTCGTTAATTAGGTTTGATAGGTGCTCAC
>DBFZTP010000137.1:0-1958 GCA_048520025.1 Candidatus Aphodousia sp. | reverse complement strand
CCTATTTTAGCCATCAGCATCTTTAGTGCTTTCATTCTTTTCAAGTCTTTCTGAGGCCGGCGTAACCGGTTTTACATCTGTCTATTGACTTAACTCATGTTCTGTTCTTATTCGTTCTGCTCTAGGCCGTTAGGATTGTCATTTGCTTAAAGCTTTCGCCTTTGTTTGCCATTGCCCAAACTTGTCGAGCAAGCTTGTTCGCAATTGCTATCACAGCGACTTTCTTAGGCTTTCTTCTCAAAATACCATCTACCCAGGGTGACTTATTTTTATATCGAGCTAACGCCTGAGCACACTCAACAAATACGGCTCTGGATTCGCTGTCGCAATTGAATTTCGAGGGTATGCCGATAATAAAGTTTTTGCCGCCTGAGCCTCGGCTTCTTGGCGCTAGTCCGATATAGGCTGCAAATTGGCGGCCATTTGCAAAAATGGCCGGGTCACAAAGTAATACGCAGAGCATTGCCGCCGTGAATGGACCGACTCCGGGAGTTTTGAGAAAATTCTCATAGTTTTTACAGCCTCGAGCCAATTGTTCAATTTCTCGATCTGATCTTTTTTGTCTTTCTATCTTTGTCTTAATAGATTCAACTGTTGTCTGAAGTTCCTCTGCAACTAAAGGAGAAACATCTCCTCTTTCTTTCAAGCTTTCTAAGGCAGAGGAAATGCCTTTGTTGAACGCAGTTATAGACTTCCCCATCACAATGCCATATTCGGCCAGAAGACCTCGGACATGATTGATTTCCTTGACCTTATCTTTCGTTACTTGAGAGCGGATTCTTCTGAGGGTTTGCAGGTCGCGAATCTCTGTAGATTTCACCGGGACACGTCTGACTCCGTTGAACATTGCTTTATAAATTCCGATTGCATCGTTGTAGTCATTCTTTTGACCCGAGACAAATGGCTTGACGGCCTTCGGCGACATCAAATGCACTTCATGCCCCATGGCCTCAAGCTTTCTAGCCCAGTCCTGAGAAGCACCGCAGGCTTCCATCCCGATAAGGCATTTAGTCCGGTTTCTGAAGAAATCGAGAAACTCAGCTCTTTTGACTTGTTTGTCAGTGATTTCTCCGTCTCCGGTGACAAAATGAATCTGCATTACTTTTTTGGCAAGGTCCACGCCCGCAAAACCCGAGTATTGTGTATGATTGTCCATGAGGAGCTCCTTTAATATCTTTCGATTAGTGGTCGAAAAAGCATATATGGTCGCATCCGCGAGGATTGACGCCGCAGAGGTTATACCTCAGGAGTTCCTCACTTCGTCACTCCTAAATCCTCCTTAGCAACCCCTTCCTATTCATTGCCTCCAGTGCCGGTTCGCTCTTTAGAAGCAATCAAAAGAGAATTTATTGCCGACAAGTTTTTGAATACGGTTGGCTGCACCGATTTATGCATTTCGTCTAACTACGTTGATGAAAAACAAAAACAACTCTTCGCTTTTAACTTAGGCTCTTGAATGAGTCAAGAAACCGTGAAATAGGCTGTAACGGAACGAAGCGAGGTTACAGCCATATGTCGCGAAAGTTCTTGACGCCTAAAGATGAATACGCTGTGAGTAGGACGGTTAAGGCATTCGAAGCCTTAACCGTCTTACAGACTCAAGCGTTAAATATTTGCGTTCACCGTCATTGAGAAATTGTTAAAGAGCCGTGCCGCAAGCAAAACTGCTTTGTTGTAAAAACACGGGAACATTATCGTTGACTCTTAAGGACTCAAATAATGCAGTATGGAACACAAATAGGTTCGCTACTTACACGGGCCGAAACACAAAGGCTTGTCGTCGATTTGTACAAACAGGGAATGCCAATAAAAGAAAGTGCGGCGCAAGTCCCAGTTTGTTTGGCGACAGTTTACAGGTGGATAAATTTGCCAAAGCACAAGAACGTTAAACAGAAGGCCGAACCGAAAACCGAAGATTCTTCAGCCGGTGGTGATTCAAAGAAATCGGTTAATACCGA
>DBFZTP010000136.1:0-1417 GCA_048520025.1 Candidatus Aphodousia sp. | reverse complement strand
AATCGGGTTTGGTAAGACCCGGAGCGTGATCGGTGGCTGGCATGATAAGGTATTCCACTATGTGGGATTTAGATAAAAGCCCCGAGAAGTGATCAGTTTCTCAGGGCTTTTCAACTAACTAAATTTGGCAGAAGGTAGTAGCGAACTGCCGAAAATTAGATTAGAAGTGGTGAGCAATACCAGAGATAACTTCGATGGTATCCGTATCAACACCGTATTCTTCTTGTTGGTCATAGCCAGCACCAGCGTACACATACGTGCGCTTGCTCAACGGGTACTTGTAGAAGGCGCCGACGTTCAAAATCTTGACTTCGTCTTCACCAACCTTCATGTCATCCTTACCAACAGAGTAACCAACTGCAGCTTCCAAAGAACCAGAGGCCACAGGAGCCTTAACACTGACGCTCACGCCATATTGGCTGTAATCAGTCGTGGTGGTCTTACCTGCTTCATAGTAGTTACCAGCCAAGAAAGCCTTCACAACACCGAAGTCATAGTTAACACCAGCCGTCACGTTCAAAGCTTCATCTTCGTCTGCAGCATTAGCAGCGCTTTGCACATGGCCCTTATCGATTTGGCTCACAACCAAACCAGCACCCAAAGCACCCCATTGACCCGTCACGCCTAAACCATAGTAACGATCCACGTCAGAAGAGGCTTCGCCCTTACCACCGTTATCACCACCTAAGGAAGCCATAGCATGAACCGTCATACCAGCGAATTCCGGAGACGTGTAAGCGATGGAGTTATCCAAACGGCTGTAGGTCTTCATAACGCGACTTTGGTCAGCGATCTTATCACCGTAACCCGTGCCAGAAGCAGTGAAACCAGCTGCAACGTCAATAGAACCCGTACCGGAATCCAAAGCACCGAAACGACCCATATGCAACGTACCATAATTCGTAGCAACATAGAGGCGAGATTCACGATGGAAAGCGCGATCGCTACCATCCGTACCATCATCAGCGTTAAAGCCGTGTTCCAATTGGAAACCAACCGTCAAATCTTCAGAGATTTGTTCAGAACCCTTGATACCGAAACGAGAACCCGTGGCGTCACCAGAGTTCAAACTCCAGTTGTCGCTTTCACCAACAGTCACAACATCGCTATCAACATTGGTGTAGTTGATACCGAGGTTAACGCGACCGTACAACGTCACGTCAGCAGCTAAAGCGGAACCAGCAAATGCGCCCAAAACGGCAACAGCAGCTAAAGTCTTTTTCATGATATTTTTTCCTTTTGTATAAGAAAGTGAATACTGAATGCAGACAATGTCGTCAAAAATTTCAGTTATTCTGTTGGAATTGTCCACCCTACCCCCCCCTTGCCGTCAAGTCTTTCTGCAATCAAACTTCAAATCGTGTTGTCTTTTTACAACACGCCTCATTCACACCTCTTCAAACATCTGTAAAGACAA
>DBFZTP010000135.1:0-2269 GCA_048520025.1 Candidatus Aphodousia sp. | reverse complement strand
GGTACTTTCGATCCAGTTCATAACGGACATATGGCATTAGCTCATCACGCGATTGATGCACTTTGTCTTGAACGTTTGATTTGGATACCGGCCCTTCCTTGGCAAAAAAGCGGACAAGAAATCACGGACGGTTTTGTTCGTTCGCAAATGATTGAAGCGGCAATTGCCAATGAACCCAAAATGAGCGTAGATCGTTTGGAAATTGAGGCTCAAACACCTTCATTTTCCATTGATACGTTAGAGACCTTTATTCACCGTTATCCCAAGGATGAAATTTTCTATTTGATCGGTTCCGATCAGTGGGCAAACTTTCATACTTGGAAAAATTGGCAAGGTATCCTCAAGTGCTGTAGAGTAGCGGTTTTCTCGCGAAATGCCAGTCTAGAGCAAACAACTGTATCGGTTGCACAATTTGTCAAAGACAACCCTGGATGCGTTGAGTTTATTTCAATGCCTGAGGTGCCGATTTCAAGCTCCGAGATTCGAGAGTGCGTTCGTCAACAAGGTCCTTCAACACCGAAATTGAAAGACTTGATGCCAGCTTCGGTTATTAATTTTTTGAAAAATCATGATCAATGATTTTCGAATGACTGAAAGGCTGTTAAAATTTTTCTAGAGGCAACGATTTGGCCTCTTTTCCCTAGATGAGATTTTTATGGATATTCGTAAATTACAACGTGTGATCGTTGATGCTTTAGAAGATGTGAAGGCTCAAGACATTGTTGTCTACAACACCAAACATTTAACGAGCGAATTCGAACGAGTCATTATCGCCAGTGGTACTTCTAACCGCCAAACGCGTGCTTTGGGCTACAACGTCAGTCACGAAGTCAAGCAAGCCGGTGGTGACGTTTTAGGTCTTGAAGGCACGGACACGGGTGAATGGGTTTTGGTTGACTGTGGCGAAGCCATCGTTCATATTTTGCAACCCGCTATGCGTGAGTACTACAACCTCGAAGAGGTTTGGGGTGGCAAGAAGGTTAACATCAAGTTGGCATCCGAAAAGCGTGCAGAAGAAGCTGCTAAGGCTACCGCTGAAGATAAGCCCGCTGCCAATCGACCGCGTGCCGTTCGTGGTAAGACGATCAAGATTGTCGAAGACTAATTTGTCGATCGAAGTCAAAAGGGCGCACCTTGCGCCCTTTTTCGCATAAAGGAAATTGACGTGAAGATTACGATTGTTGCTGTTGGTATTAAACAACCGGGCTGGGCCGATACGGCCATTGAAGACTATTTGAATCGCTTCCCCAAAGACTGGCAAGTCATCGTCAAAGCGGTCAAACCCGAGCTTCGCGCCGGTCAAAGTAAAGAAAAGATCATGCAAATTGAGGCCGAACGCATTCGTGCGGCGATCCCCGAACACTCCATCATGGTGGCTTTGGATGAACGTGGTCGCGACTTTACGACCGTTGACTTCTCGAAAAAGATTTCCGCATGGCGAGATGCGGGTGACTCCGTTGCCTTCATCATTGGTGGTGCTGACGGTTTGGATGCTGATTTAAAGAAAGAAGCCTCCATGATGATGCGTTTGTCATCGATGACGTTGCCCCACGCCATGGCGCGCGTCATGCTTGCAGAACAGGTCTATCGAGCCTTTAGCATCCTCACAAACCACCCTTATCATCGAGCATAATATGTCTGCTTTTTATTTAGCGAGCAAAAGTCCTCGTCGCAAAGAAATCTTAGAGCAATTAGGCTTTACGCCCATTATTCTTGCCAGCAACGATCATACGTTATTAAATTTCGCGGGCGATGAAGAACAACTTCCCGATGAAGCCCCGGAAGACTATGTTGTTCGTACGGCTCGAGAAAAAGCTCTCATTGCGCTTGCCAAAATCAAAGCCGAAAAGCTCGAACCCCTCCCCGTTTTATCGGCCGATACCACAGTGATTATTAACGGGAAAATTTTAGGCAAACCCGCCGATCAAGATGAAGCTCGAAGCTTTTTAGAGCAAATGTCAGGGTGCGACCATGAAGTGCGAACGGCAGTTTTTGTGGGTACCGATGAAGCGCATCTTGAAGGACGCGTAAGCGTCTCCAAAGTTTGGTTTAAAAAGCTCTCAGAAGAGGAAATTGAAGGCTACATCAATACGCCTCACCCCTATGACAAAGCCGGTGGCTATGGCATTCAGGGACTCGCGGGTGCTTTCATTGAAAAAATTGAAGGCTCTTACTCGGGCATTATGGGGTTGCCCGTTTTTGAAACCGTCGAACTTTTAAAGCGCTTCAATATTGGTCTTTTTGCTCAGAAGAGCATCTAGCCCAGAAT
>DBFZTP010000134.1:0-15568 GCA_048520025.1 Candidatus Aphodousia sp. | reverse complement strand
TTAAATGAATAATCTGTTCAGGAGTCACCCCCATTGCAAGTAACTCTTCTTGAATGAGTTGCAACATGACAGATTTTCCACATCGGCGAATGCCAGTGAGAACTTTGATGACCTCTTGGTTAAAAAAAGGTCTGATTTGTCGCATATAGCTTTCACGTTTGATCATTTTAATCCCTCATACTTTTTTCGATTATATCTAAATAAAACCATAAATATCGCATTTTTATCAGTTATACATGAAAGCATTGGTAGAAATTGTATTTTTGTCAGATGTAACTGAAAGAAATGGATTGGGGAAACCGTGTGGCGGAGAAGGAGGGATTCGAACCCGCAATGTCCGGTATGACGATTACGGAAGCTCGTAAGAAACGCATCTACTTCTCTGAACCTACGATAACGGTTTGGTCGTGATGGTTCGTGCAGCCGACAAGAAAAAATGCGCAAAAATCGATGATGTCAAGGGTGTGACGCTTTGCGCTCAAATTGGTACGACGGGTGCTATCACGGCTCAACAGATGAGTGGTAAGAAGGTGAAACTTTTCAATAATGGCCCCGAAGCTTTCTTGGAACTCAATAACAAGGGTTGCGAAGCCGTTATTCACGATAAGCCCGTGGTTAACTACTACGTTGCCAAGCGTGGAGGAAAAGGCCTTGTTGTATTGCCGGGTCAACTCAATAGCGAAACGACCGGTATTGCCATCATGAAGGGCAATGACAAACTTTTGAAGATTGTTAACGATGGTCTTAAAAAGGTTAAGGCCAACGGTGAATACGATCGCCTCGATAAGAAGTGGTTCGGCCAATAATCGCAAGTGGCAAGAAAAATGCCAAATAGATTGAAAAATCAACTATTTGGCATTTTTGTAATCAGCTAAAAATTAAGCAAGCTTGTTGTGCTTTTTCACCATTTCCATCACTTGATCAATGGGTAACCCCTTAATGACCTTACCGTTATAGGTGGGCGTGTCTTCACCGGCAAAAAGGGAATTAATGATGGCTTCTTCCGTGGCTTCGATCGTAGCCATAAAGATCGGCGTCATGTCATCGTTGCGAACCACTTCCATGGATTGCTTTTGCAAAGCTTCGGCCTTATGCGGGATACGCATGGCTTTATTGGTGGAGAAGGCAACAACAAAGTCACCGGAACCGTTAGAGGCCACGCCACCGGATTTGGCCAAACCCATAAAAGCGCGTTTGGCAACGCGTTCAAGGTTACGGGCTTCAAGCGGAGCGTCGGTAGCCACAATCATCATGATGGAGCCGTCTGCGCACTCCAATTCTTTTTGATAGGGATAGCCACCCAAGGCACGACCGACTTCAACGCCATTCACGTTTAAAAGACCGCCGAAGTTGGACTGAACGAGAACACCGACGGTGTAGCCGCCCATGTTGTCTGGCAACTTACGAGAAGCCGTACCGATACCGCCCTTAAAGTTAAAGGCTTTGGTACCCGTGCCGGCACCCACGCCACCTTCTTCCACGGGGCCGCTCTTGGCGTTTTCAAGAGCGGCGCGAACGTGTTCGGGCTTGACAAAGCGAGCACGGATGTCGTTAATCGTGCCGTCGTTGGTTTCGCCCACAAGGCAGTTAATGGAGCGCACATCATCGTTATCTTCAAAGGCAAACGTGTAATCGATGAGGCCGTCAATGGCGCTTGCCAAATTCAACGTATTCGTTAAAACGATCGGCGTTTCAAGGTTACCCAATTCTTTGACTTGCGGATAGCCCACCATTTTGCCAAAAGCGTTGCCTAAGAAAATGCCACAAGGCACCTTGTTTTTAAAGATATTTTCAGAGTGAGGGATGATGGCCGTGACGCCCGTACGCATACCGACAGAATCATCAATTAACGTGGTTTGACCCACGAGAACACCGTCAACGTCGGTAATGGCATTGTGTGTACCGGTTTTCAAAACACCGATTTCAATACCCAGTTCACGAGGACGTAATTTTTTGGTCATCTTCTCTCTCCAAAAGAAAAATAGGAACGGTTTAATTTAACACTTTTGAGCAAGAGAGTTCGGAAAATTAAGGGTAAAAACGGAGGATAAGAAAAAGCCCGAAATCAACATTTGACTTCGGGCTTTAAGCGCTCACCTAAAGACTAGGCTTTGGGTAACTTGGCCAATTGTTCGTTGACCTTTTCTAAGAGCTTGGTAAAGCTTTCCAAACGTTCACGTTCTTGAGCAACCACGGCTTCAGGGGCCTTGGAAACGAAACGTTCGTTACCGAGTTTGCCTTGAGCCTTCTTGATTTCGCCTTCAAGACGGGTGGCCTCCTTCGTCAAACGAGCGCGTTCGGCTTCAACGTCAATTTCCACCACGAGCATGAGCTTGTAGTCATCAACAATCGCCACAGGAGCGATAGAGCCTTCGGCAGCCTTATTGATGTTGTCCGTGATCTCCACTTCAGCAATACGAGCCAAGTGCTTGATGTACGGAGCAACCGTTTCTAGCATTTCGCTATTGCCTTCAACCACCAAGGGCACGCGTTGAGAGGGAGACAATTCCATTTCACCGCGCAAGTTACGGATGGCGTCAATCATGGCTTGCGTGAGCTTCATCTTTTGAACAGCGTCGCCCGTATTTTGAGCAAACGTGGCCGTCGGATAATCTTGAATCATGATGGAGGTTTCTTCAGCCTCTTGGCGCGTACCGGCAACGGTACTGACCTTTTGCCACAATTCTTCCGTGATAAACGGAATGATCGGGTGAGCCAAGCGTAAAACTGCTTCCAAAACCGTGATCAAGGTATGGCGCGTCGCACGTTGTTGGGCTTCGTTACCGTTATTTAATTGGACCTTGGTCAATTCCAAGTACCAGTCACAGTACGTATCCCAAACGAAGGAGTAGATAGCGTTGGCAGCGTTATCCAAGCGCCATTCGGCAAAGGCCTTTTCCACTTCGTTAATCGTGCGATCGAGTTCGGACAAAATCCATTGATCAACGAAACTCAATTCCATCGTCTTATCTTCGCCCAAGCCGCAATCCTTGCCTTGAACGTTCATCAACACAAAGCGCGTGGCGTTCCAGAGCTTATTGCAGAAGTTACGATAACCTTCGGCACGGCGCGTATCGAAGTTGATGTTACGACCGAGCGTGGCGAAAGCGGCCATCGTAAAGCGCAAAGCGTCAGAGCCATGCATGGCGATACCGTTGGGGTAGTTCTTGCGCAACTTGGCTTCAACGATCGGTGCTTTTTCGGGTTGACGCAAGCCACGGGTGTTTTTCACGACCAAGCTTTCGAGATCGATCCCGTCCATGATGTCCAAGGGGTCAAGGGTGTTACCTTCACTCTTAGACATCTTGTTGCCTTCGGCGTCACGTACCAAACCGTGCAAGTACACACCCTTAAACGGAACACGACCGGTGAAGTAGCGCGTCATCATGACCATACGAGCCACCCAGAAGAAGATGATGTCGTAACCGGTCACAAGCATGGAGCTCGGCAAGAAAAGGTCATAGCCCTTTTCGCTCATTGTCTTTTCATCAGGCCAGCCCATCGTGGAGAAGGGGACCATGGCAGAAGAGAACCACGTATCCAAGACGTCTTCGTCACGGGTGAGCTTTACGCCGGCGCCTGCTTGAGCTTGGGCTTCTTCTTCATTGTGAGCAACGTAAACGTTACCGGCTTCATCGTACCAAGCCGGGATTTGGTGACCCCACCAAAGTTGGCGAGACAAGCACCAGTCTTGCAAGTTTTCCAACCATTGACGGTAAACACCGCGCCATTCCTTCGGTTGAATATTTACTTCACCGGATTCAACGGCTTCGAGACCGATTTCACCAATGGACTTACCGGGGAATTGAGCCGTTTCGGGAGCGGGTTTGGTCATGGCCATGTACCATTGTTCGCTCAACATCGGTTCAACCACTTCATTGGTACGCGTCACGCGCGGCACCATGTGCTTGTGCTTCTTAACAGCTACCAAAAGACCGCTGGCTTCCAAGTCAGCCACACAAGCCTTACGGCATTCGTAGCGATCCATGCCTTGGTACTTAGCCGGCACGTTTTCATTCATCTTGGCCGTCTTCGTTAAGACGCTCATCGGTTCTAAATTGTGACGTTGGCCAACGGCAAAGTCATTGAAGTCATGAGCAGGCGTAATCTTCACACAACCGGAACCGAACTCGCGATCCACGTATTCGTCAGCAATTACCGGGATTTCACGATCGCACAACGGAAGCTTGAGCATCTTGCCCACCAAGTGCTTGTAGCGTTCGTCCTCGGGGTGAACGGCCACGGCTTGGTCACCGAAAAGCGTTTCAGGACGAGTGGTAGCAACCACCACGCCTTCACTGCCGTCAGCGGCCGGATAACGAATTTCCCAAAGATGACCGTCTTCTTCAACGCTTTCGACTTCCAAGTCGCTCACAGCGCTTTGCAACTTAGAGTCCCAGTTCACCAAACGCTTGCCACGGTAGATCAAACCGTCGTTATATAAACGAACGAACGTTTCCACAACGACCTTGGAGAGGTTGTCGTCCATCGTGAAGTAGAGGCGATCCCAGTCAACAGAGTCGCCCATACGACGCATTTGTTGCAAAATCGTGCCACCGGAGAACTTTTGCCATTCCCAAATCTTGGCGATGAAGTCTTCGCGATTCATGTCACGACGGGAGAGACCTTGTTTTTCCAATTGGCGTTCAACCACGATTTGCGTGGCAATGCCGGCGTGGTCCGTACCCGGAACCCAAGCCGTGTTGTAGCCCTTCATGCGGTGGAAACGCACGAGCGTATCCATCACCGTTTGGTTAAAGGCGTGACCCATGTGCAAAATCCCCGTAATGTTGGGCGGGGGCAATTGCACGGCAAAGCTGGGCTTAGAGGGATCGAGTTTGGCCTTAAAGTAGCCACGTTGTTCCCAAATGGGATACCAGCGTTTTTCGATTTCCGCCGGTTCAAAGCTCTTGGAAAGTTCTTCAGTCATCATTTCGTACTTTTTCTTTTCAAATAAGTGAAACAGTTCATTTTAACCGAGATTTTGTTCTCGGATAATTTTTTGGGTTTCAGTGCGCACCGATTCAAGAATCAATGCGTTGAGTTGATTGTTTAGGTCATTTCTCATGCGTTGATAAGAATTATTTAACGCCATGGAAAGAACGTCGTCGAGTTGAGCACTCACTTGTTGGCAAATGGCCGGTGCAATGCGTTGCGTAATCTCGGCAATCAATTGCTCCTTATCAATTTGAGGGGCGGCAGGTGTGACAGGCGCACTTTGCACCACCGGGACGCGTTCAATGACACGACTTAATTGTTCCCACGAGACATTGACTCGGTCTTTAAGTACAGGAATGTCATCACGAGGGGCGATGGTGGGTTCTTTTCTCAATAAGTTATCCATTATTTCTGTGCTCCTTGATCATGAGCGATGGGGTTAAGCCCCTGACTGCGATAAAACTTAAAACGTTCTCGAGCAGCGACTTTTTCATTTTCGTTGGGAGGAACGATGTCAAAAACTCGACCGTAACGCTCAAAAAGCGAACGATAATTGTTGGGCAACTGATCATCAAGCATGACCAAAACGTCGCGAGCGGGTAAGAGTTCCTCGTCGTTGGCGTAAACAATAGGCGTTTCTGCGGCAAGCGGATCCGTTGCATGTACGTGCGGATAAAAACCTGTCGGATCAAAGCTCCAAAGTTGACGACTAAAAAATTCAAGTTTATTGGCGTCTTTTGCCCACACTGCAATGGTCATGTTCATGGAACGCGCCTTGCGGATCAATCGACAGGCGTAGCTGTAGCGATTGGGGACGTTAAAGTGAAAGTCGATACGTTGAGCCATAGCAAATTACTCGGTGCAGGTGTGAGCGAGTTGATGCAACCACGTTACCAACAGCGAAACGGGACGCGCCGTGCTTTTGCCCATCGTGCCACCCGTGTTGGCGGTGCCAGCGACATCCAAGTGAGCCCACGGCATTTCGTCATCAATAAATTTGGCTAAGAAGGTGGCGGCAATCGGTGCACCGGCTTTACCGCGCGGGCCAATATTGGCAATGTCGGCGACATTGCTCTTAATCATGCTCTTGTACTTACCGTTAAAGGGGAGTGCCCAAACAGCATCCATGGAAACGTCAGCGGCCAATTCGAGCGAATCGCATAAAATCGGGTCGTTGACAAAAAGGCCGTTATAGACGTCACCTAAACTCACAACGCACGCACCCGTTAAGGTTGCCACGTCGACAATGCTTTGCGGTTCATAGCGCTTAGCGTAAGTAAGGGCATCGGCCAAAATCAAGCGACCTTCGGCATCAGTGTTGAGAACTTCAACGGTGAGACCCGAGAGCGTCTTAATGACGTCTGAGGGCTTGATGGCGTTGGCATCAGGCAGGTTTTCGCAAGCCGGCACCAAAGCAATCACGTTAATCGGCAACTTCATGAGCGCGGCTGCATGAACGCTTGCTAAGACGGCGGCAGCGCCACACATGTCGTACTTCATCTCAAGCATGCTGGAGCCGGGTTTTAAGCAAAGGCCGCCGGCATCCAACGTGATGCCTTTACCCACTAAGCACACCGGAGCTTCATCTTTTTTGCCACCCATGTAGTGCACTTCGATAAAGTGGGGTTCGACGACAGAGCCTTGAGAGACGGCTAAAAAGCTCGTCATTCCAATTTTTTCAATGGCTTTGCGATTGTGAACCTTAACCGTCACGTTTTTAAGCGATTTGTAGGACTTGGCGATCTCAGCCAAGAAGGCCGGGGTGCACGTATTGGGCGGCAAGTTTCCTAACCACTTGGCCTCATTCATGGCGTGCCCAATCGTTTCACCTAAACGCAAGGCTTCAGCAAAATCTTCGCCCTTTTCATTGAGGATAAAAACGACTTTTCGTTGATCTTTTTCGTTGATATCGACTTCTCGCAAGGGTTCTTGAAGGGTGCTTGCTTGGATGGCCATGTGCATCAAGGTCCAAGAAAAACTGCGCTCTTGGCACCCCCAGCCGGCGACATCAACGGCAATCGTTTCGCCACGAACGCTCTTGAGCGCTTGCGTGAACGCTTTAAGAAAAGCCTCTTCATCGTAGGCACTCGATTCGCCTAAACCGACAAAAAGAACTTCGCGAGCTTTAACGTTTTTAAGATTGCGCAAGGAAAGCGTTTCACCAACATTTGCCGTGAACTCTTTGTGCTTGATGATGTCAGCTAAAACACCCTCGTTGGCCTCATCGATTTCGTGAGCCATTTCAGTTAAAAGGTGATCGGCAAAAACACCGACCAAAAGGGTGTTGGCTTTGAGTTTTTCAATGGATTGCGTACTTAAAGAAAATTCCATGGCGCAGTCTTCAATTTAATCGTTATTGACAATCTTTTTATTTTAGTGTTTTCAAAGGGAATTTCCTAGTTAAAAGCATTTGAATTTACATTGAATTTTCTAGTTTTTTGTGACGGAGTAAAGACAAAATCCTTATAATTAATCAAATGACTGTTGAAAGAATTTTAAGGAGTTAATTCAGATGACTGATTACCCCAAATTGCGTTTGTCTCGTCAAACCAGAGATATCGAGTTGTTGTTGCCGTTTTATCGTGACGGTTTAGGCTTTGAAGTGCTCGATCGCAGTGAAAATGTGAACGGTATGGATACCGTGCTTTTGGGCCATAAGCATTGGCCGTATCAATTCGAATTTGCTCAAGTGCGTGGTGCTGAAGATGCCCCTCGTGCACCTTCGAGCGAATACTATCGTGTCTTTTGCATTGAAAGCGATGAACTTTGGACGATGTTGTTAGCCAGCATGTTTGATGCTGGTGTTCCGCAAGTCACGCCCCCGTCTGCTTACGTTAATGGCAAGTGGCCGAGCGTTGCTTACGAAGACGCTGACGGTTATCGTGTTGTTTTGGTTCACGGTCACTGGAAGAAGTAATTCGCTCTTCATGATCAAAGCGCAGTCGGCCTGAATTTTCCGATCTGCGCTTTTCTTGTTTTTAAGGAACTGAGATGATTTCCGTTCGTGTTGCAACCGTTGATGATGCTCAAACGCTCTATGACATTGAATCCGCCTCTTTCCCGGAAGCAGAAGCTTGTAGTTTGGAGAACTTCCAAAAACGCTTGGCAGTTTTTGCCGATTGCTTTTTGATTTTGGAAAAAGATCAAAAACCTGTGGGTCTGATTGACGGCATGATCACCGATCAAAGGACCATCACTGATGATCTTTATGAGGACGCAAAGCTTCATAATCCTAATGGCGCATGGCAAAGTGTTTTTGGCTTGGCTGTGATTCCGAGTGAACGTCGCCAAGGGTTTGCTGCTTTATTGATGATGGAATTCATTGAAAAAGCTCGTAGCGAAGGCCGTAAGGGTTTGATTTTGACCTGCAAAGAAGGTTTGATCGACTTTTATGAACAGTTTGGCTATGAGTGTCAAGGTGTTTCCGGATCCGTTCACGGTGGTGCCCAATGGTATGACATGGTCTTAGACTTTGAAAAAGTTCCTCCTGTTTTCTAACGAAAAATGAACCGTAAAGATTTTGAAATTATGGCCCCGGTGGGGTCTCGTGAAGCGTTGTACGCCGCTATTCAAGCTGGTGCTGATTCCATTTACTTTGGGATTGAAAACCTCAATATGCGTGCGCATTCGGCAAAGGCTTTCACGATTAACGATTTAAGAGAAATCGCCGAAGTTTGTCACGAGCACAAGGTTAAAACCTATTTAACGGTCAACACCATTATTTATGACGAAGACCGTGCGCTTATGCGAGAAATTATTGATGCGGCTAAAGAAGCAGGCATTGATGCCATCATCGCAAGCGACGTGGCCGTGATGAGTTACTGCTATGACATCGGTCAACCGGTCCATTTGTCTACGCAATTAAATATCTCCAACATTGAAAGCTTACGCTTTTTTGCGCGCTTTGCCGATGTGGTGGTATTGGCCCGAGAACTCAATCTTGACCAAGTCAAAGCCATTGCCCAAGCGATTGAAAAAGAACAAATCAAGGGGCCTTCGGGCAAACTCGTTCGCATCGAAATGTTCTGCCACGGTGCGCTTTGCATGGCCGTGAGTGGCAAGTGCTATTTGAGTTTGTCAACGCGTGGCTTTAGCGCCAATCGCGGTAATTGCATGCAAAACTGCCGCCGCACTTACATTGCCAAAGACAAAGAACGCGATATCGAATTTGAGATCGACAACGAATACATCATGAGTCCGAAGGACTTGAAAACGATCGGCTTCATGGATCGAATGGTCGAGGCCGGTGTGAAGGTTTTCAAGATCGAAGGGCGTGCCCGTGGCCCCGAATATGTTCGAGTCGTTGCGCAATGCTACGGTGAAGCATTGGATGAAATCTTAGAAAATCGTTGGGACGAAACCAGTCAAACGAAGTGGGATGAGCGCTTAGCAACGGTCTTTAATCGCGGTTTTTGGGACGGCTACTATCTGGGCCAACCCGTGGGAGAACTCACCAAGCGCTATGGGTCTTTGGCAACAGAGACGAAATTTTATGCCGGTAAGTGCTTGAAGTACTTCTCTAAGATCGGTGTAGCGGAATTTTTGGTTCAAGCTCAAGACTTCCAATTGGGGGATAAGTTGCTGATCACCGGTCCCACGACAGGTGCGATTTTTGTTACGCCCGAAGAAATCATCTGTGATGAAAAGCCTGTGACAGAGATTAAAAAGGGGATGGATATCACCTTTAAGATTGCTGAAAAAGTCCGAGAAAACGATAAGTTATACGTGATTCGTGAATCGGAAGTTGCTAAGCTCGCTAAGGCTTAAACGCTAGTTTTTGCTTTGCAATTTAATTGACGGTGTGGCAAAATTTTCAGCCGTCGGGGATGTAGCTCAGTTGGCAGAGCGCTGCGTTCGCAATGCAGAGGTCGGGAGTTCGACCCTCCTCATCTCCACCAAGATTAAAAAACCGCTCTAATCGCAAGATTGAGCGGTTTTTCCATAAATATCAATGAATTAACGCTTGGATAAACAACGATCCGTATACAAAAGCGTCCCCTTGGGTAAATCAATATTGTCACAGTCGTTGTTGGTTAAAACCATGGCGGTGTGACCCGATTCTGCTGCCCACTTTCGAATTTCCGGATCGCTATTCCAATAGCCTTGTCCCATCACAGAAAGCGTTGCTTTGTGGTCACGTAAGTCTTGAGCGCGACCGGGGAAGGTCGGATACCAAATACCGGCTTTAAGAGCTCGATAATATTGACCGACTTTGTACGTTTCAACGATTAATTGTTGGGGCAACGGAAACTGCTCAAGCATGGCTTTATAAGCTCTTGTTTTATCCGTCACTAAGTAAACATCAGGGTGATGCTTCAAAATCTCGTAAATTTCACGCAAGAAGATGGGGGTGTACTTTCCATGAATTCTTGCGTTGCGAACTTGTTCGTTGGTGGGCGGAATGTGGCCGATGTCAGCCAATTCCGTAAATTCACGAAATTCTCGAGAGGAGTGGGCACCAAAGAGTTCCCCTTCAATCGTTTCTTTAAAGTCGATTTCAATGAACTTATACCCTTTTGCGATGCTTTGAAGAAGCGCTTCGCGCGAGTTCGTGTATTGGATGCCATCAATTTCGCCACCGCCGTGAGCAATCATCTCCGGTGCTGCAATCTTGTGAGCGTCCGGAATGGAGCGTGGGGGAATAAATTCGTTGTAGCCGTATTTGACCAACCAGTAGTCAATGGGATTGTAGCGGTCCCAAGCGCGATGGATGCCAATCGCAGCGATGATGAGTAAAACGCTCAACACAAGATAGAGAAAGAGTTTTAACGCTTTCTTTAGCATAAGATTCGGTCCTATTTGTCGTTATCGTTGGCAAGCGTCGTTGTCTTTAGGGTTATCTGTTGTTCCGCAAGCCCGCATGTTCAATTGCCAGAAATCGAGCTCCGAGTAAGCTCGGATTTTCTTGATTGTAACTTGATCGGGCTCGATTGTGGAGTTGTACTCCGTTAAGAAGTCTTCGCCGTTGTTGACCCATGGATAAAGGCGCAAGTGCCCACCGAAGGGATAGGCGCCCTTTTCATCAATCCAGACTTCTACATTAAACCCAAAGGCTCGAGCGGGATCGTCAACGGGCGCGAGCATATTTCTGCCACCCACGGTCGTGTATTGAGCGTTCGACAAGCTCAAGGCATAAAGCGTTGGGAAAATGTCCTTGTGTGAGCCCGGACGCAACGGATCAAACGTTGTTTTGACGTGGTCTTTAATCCCATCAGAAGCCCAAACATAGAAAGGAACCGCATTGTCTTTGTAATGCCCTTCGGTATGAATCGGCTTCATGTTGAGCATATGGTGGTCAGCCGTGGCACCGATAACGGTTTCTCTGGGCGCTTCTGACTTAATACGCGAAATCGTGCGTCCTAAGGCGTCAGTACTGGATTGGAATGTCAGCATGACGGTGTTAAGGCGTTCGTCCACGTCTTGATATTCGAAGTTTTGATGGATCGCTTCCGGCACTTTCATCGGGAAGGGTTCGTAGCCTTGCGGAATATGATAGGGCGGATGGTTGGTGGTTGAGAGCACGACGACAAACAAGGGCTTGTCGCTCTCAGACTTTAATAAGTCCGCAGCAAAATCAAACGCATAGTGATCGGGCACACCCCACTCGGTGGTGTCTGTTAAACCGTAAATATCCATCAAATGCGTTTGGTCATAGACTTCATCGACGTATTGAACGGGGAGATAATTCGTCATGTTTTCCCACGACGTCGTGCCTGAAGTAATAAAGACCGTTCGATAACCCGCTTTTTTGTACGTTTCAAAAGGTGTGCCGAGTAACGGTGTGCTGCGCAGTTTGGACGTACTGATTAACGAGACGGGACTTAAGAAAAGCAGCTGAGCAACGGATTGAATCGTATGGGTGTCAGAGGAGACAAAGCGTTTAAAAAGCCAATCATTTTGGAAATGAGGACGAAGATTGCCCAACAGGTCGGTTTCGCCTTCACGGTCGTAACTCAACATGTTGTAACCCATGCTTTCCATGATAAAGAACGCCACGTTGGGGCGATTCTCTGCCAAATAGGGATTAACGGGAGACTTCTCTGTGAGAGCTTTGAGTTTCGTTTGCTTTAAAAGGTATTGCCCTTCTTTTGCGTCCACAGGGGCAAACTTTAAGGAATTCGTGCGATCACGCCAAGCGTAGTAAATCGCCATCGAGCCGTTAAGAACGTTATTGTTGATGGCTTTAACCACAGACACTTGTGCGTTATTGCGACGCAACGGATAACGACTCGTTAAAGAGCCACGAGCGAGCGTCACGAAAATCAATAACGCGACAGAAGTCAGCGCAATGGCTTGAAGAAGGTTTAAACGATTAAAAAATGTGCAACGAGCCAAACGGGCACAAAGGGCAGACCATAAAGCACCAATTAACGTAGTAATAGCAAGTAGACACAACGTAGCGAGGATAACCGGGTAGTCTTGCCAAACGGTGACGAGCACGGCTTGGGGTTCTTCGTCTAAGAAATTAAAGACAAATAAATCCAACGGGGTGTTAAACGCCACGATGTAGAGGTAATTGGCAATCGAAAAAAGGGTCATCAGGAAGAAGATGAAAAGACTCCAACCTTTGATGATTGCGCGAGCGACGGGGAATGTTCGTTTAAAGCCACCCAAAAATGCCGTGACGATGAGAAGGGGAATCATGAGAAGCGTGGCAGATCGGGCATCAAAACGAATGCCGAAAATTCGCATGCGCTCAACGTCATCGGGTTGAATGGAAGTGGCCGGAAGGCTTGCCACCACAAAGTGGCTAAACATGATTTCTCGACAAACGACTTGAATGGCAATACTCAAAACAATCGTAATGAGAATGAAACCAAACAAAAGGGCCAAGCGAGAGACCGGTTTGTCAGGGGCGGTAATGTGATCAAATGCGCGAAAAGGATTGAGCATGTCAGGACAATCATCTGACTCAAACCTTCGGCAGAATCAGTCTTAAAGTACTTTTATTGCGCGTCATTTTAATGGCTTAGAGCTTGAAGATTACAATTCAGTTACGTTTTGTTAACGAATACCCAAATTGTTTTCAAGTGAGGCTTCAATGCCTCGAAGAGCTTTAGTCCCACCCTTCTTTTTTCAAATCAAATTTTTGAATTATCTTTTTCTTATTGGGTTCAGTTTTGTTCTTAAATTGTCCTTGCTCGCAGAGCATACGCGCAATGGGATTGCGCTCTTTGGGAACAATGCCTGAAATGACCATTTTCTTTTTGTTTTTTCGCATGGCTATATCCTTTGTTGTTTTGTATGCAGACAAGGGTTTGTCTCTGAGAGGATGATTCTGTTGCTACCGAAGTCTGCAAGACGTTGCCCGAGAAGTTTCTGTTTTTTTGTTGGAGTTCGTGGGACGAATCCCCAAACGTATTAAAGATCATCATGCGTCAATCCATGACGCATACAAAACACACGGGCATTCGAGGTAAAATTAATAAATTATGTCTTCCATTTTAATAAGGAATTAACAGATGCGAGTTCAAACTCTTGAAGCTTTGGTTAAAGCAGATGCCTTAAAGGGCAAGCGTGTTTTTATTCGTTCGGACTTAAATGCTCCGCGCAATGAAAACGGTGACATTACCAACGAAACCCGTTTGGTGGCCTCTGTCCCTGCCATTCGTATGGCTCGTGACGCCGGCGCACGCGTGATGGTGGTGAGCCACTTGGGTCGCCCGACCGAAGGTGAAAAGACCGAAGCCGACAGCTTGGTGAAGATCGCCGCTCGTATGTCTGAACTCTTGGGTAGCCCCGTTCGTTTGATCGAAGACTGGGTTGACGGTGGTTTTGAAGTCGCTGAAGGCGAAGTGGTGATGTTGGAAAACTGCCGCTGCAACGTCGGTGAAAAGAAGTGCAAGGAAGAACTCTCTAAGAAGTACGGCGCTTTGTGCGACGTGTTTGTCAACGACGCTTTCGGTACGGCTCACCGCGCTCAAGCCTCCACCTACGGTGTGGCTCAATACGCTGAAACGGTTTGTGCCGGTCCTTTGATGGCTGCTGAAATCGAAGCTTTGACGAAGGCTGTTGAAGAAGCCAAGCACCCGTTAGTGGCTATTGTCGGTGGGTCTAAGGTTTCCACGAAGTTGACGATCTTAAATAACTTGGCCCAAAAGGTTGATCAATTGATCGTCGGTGGTGGTATCGCCAACACGTTCTTGATGGCCGCCGGCTACAAGATCGGCAAGTCTTTGGCTGAACCCGATTTGGTGGAAGAATGTAAGACGATTTTGAAGACCTTGGCCGATAAGGGCGCAACGTTGCCGTTGCCGACCGACGTTGTGGTCGCTAAGGCTTTTGCTGAAGACGCTGAAATGCGTGTTTGCAAGGTCGATGACGTTGCCGACGATGAAATGATTTTGGACGTGGGTCCTGAAACGGCACAAGCTTTGGGTGAAATCCTTCAAAAGGCAGGCACCATTGTTTGGAACGGTCCGGTGGGCGTTTTCGAAATGAAGCCTTTTGCTCATGGTACCGAAGTGATGGCTCAAGCCATTGCCAAGGCCACGGAAAAGGGTGCCTTCTCCATCGCTGGCGGTGGTGACACGGTGGCCGCAGTCGGCAAGTTCGGTATCGCCGATAAGGTTTCCTACATCTCCACGGGCGGTGGCGCTTTCTTGGAATTCTTGGAAGGCAAGGTGTTGCCCGCCATCGAAATTTTGGAAAAGCGTGCCTAATCGTTAAAAATTAGGACAAAGAAAAAGGGCTTGATTTCAACAATCAAGCCCTTTTCAGTCAGTGGTGCGAAAACTTAACTTTTACGCATGATTTCGATGATCTTTTCATCGGTTTGGCGCATGCCCTTGGTGATCATAGCGCCTAAGTTATCAATCGTCTTTTCAACGTCAGCGTTCACAATCCCTTGACCGCATACACCTTGGTTAGCCAATGCCAAGAAGCAGCACTTGTAGGCCGATTGAGCAGCCGTATGCACCTTCATGGCGCAAGTGCTCTTAGCACCGTCACAGACCATGCCGGACGTATCACTAATCACGTTATTAATGGCCATGCAGCTTTGCTCGTACGTGCCGCCATTTAAGTAGACCAAGGCCATGGAAACGGCAGAAGCCGTTGCGGTGTTGCCGCAGAAAGCCGACAGAGACGGGTAGTGGCTCTTGATGTAGATAGCACCCAAGTGAGACATAATCAAGGCGCGAGCCAAGCGCTCGTCGTCAGCTTTGACAAACTCAGCCATTTTCACCACCGGAATCGTGGCGGTGATGCCTTGGTTACCGCTACCGTAGTTACTCATGGCGGGGAGCGTCGCACCGCCCATACGAGCGTCAGAAGCAGCGGCCGTGAAAGACGCCATGCTATTGACTAAGTCGCGACCGATGATACCGGCTTGCATTTGCATTTCAATGGTTTTGCCGAGTTGCAAACCGTATTCGTGAGCAAGGCCTTCTTGAGCCAAAGTCATGTTGATGTCTTTAGCTTCCAAAATGAATTGGATGTCTTCAAGCGGCACCTTGCAGGCAAAGTCGTAGATGTTGCGAAGGTTGACGTCTTCACCGCCAATGGCAGAAGTGCCTTCTGTGGTCGTTTCAATGACGTGTTTTTTCTCAAAAACCACTTCACCGTTTTTGACCATCAAAGCGATATCGATGTGACCACCGCTGATCGTTACTTCGGCTGTGTCACCTTG
>DBFZTP010000133.1:0-11917 GCA_048520025.1 Candidatus Aphodousia sp. | reverse complement strand
TTGCTCAACGGATGCGAAGTACCACTTTGGTCTTCCGTTAGATAAGTGGGCACCGGACTGGTTTAAGCCCACGGGTGACTGCGGCTATGATGCACCGGTTGTAGCTCCCGGCGTGGAATTATCCGACCTTCAACGCTGGTTCATTGAACTTTATCAATCGACCGACGGTTGGTACTTGATTCCGCAATGGAAGTTTATGGATATGGCCGAATGCTGCATGTTGGCTTGTGTGTGCTATGCCATTTTGTTGATTGCGCTTTTGTGGGCTTGGGTGCGCCGCGACTTTTTGACCAAATAATTGGATTAGAGTCTAGAAGAGGTTCCTTAGTTTTAAGGGCCTCTTTTTTTGATGACTGTATCGATTTGATTGTTATTTAAAAGTTCGCAACTATCGTTAAAGATATGCCAATTGTCTTTAAATTAAAGAAAAACATTCATAACCGAAAAATTGTTGAGTTAAGTAATATCGCCTATGATTCTTTAAGTTGGTACTTTTCAAAACTAAAAAATTTGATAATCTAAAAACACGCCTCATCGAGAGGTCTTCATTTTCTTTCTTAGACAAAGGATTGTCATTGATGCAAAACGCGTTCACCATTTCGCAAAAAACGTCGCTTCATGTAAGCGCGACGGCTTTTGCTATGGAAATGCGAATGTGTCACATGATGATGGTGCTCTAAGACCTTCGGAGCACCCTTGCTCCGCTAGAAATCATCACTTGGAAGGTCCTAATCAAGTGATGATTTTTTTATCTCCCCAATAAACAATTCATCGATTTTTAACTGCAGAGAATGCTGGCATGGTGCCATTGCATTCGAGATCTGGAAATGCACCCAAAATGGGTTAACGGATCGGCAGAGAAAGGGATGCAATCATCATGATTAAGTTAGAACATATCGTTAAAGAATTTGATGTTGAGCACCAGTGTGTGCGTGCCGTCAATGACGTTTCTTTACACATTCGAAAAGGTGAAATTTACGGCATTATCGGTTTTTCCGGCGCCGGTAAATCCACACTCGTGCGATGCATCAATTTGTTGGAAAGACCGACGTCGGGCGAGGTGATTTTGGATGGCACTGAACTCACGAAACTTCCCGCCCATGCCCTTCGCCAAGTACGTCAACAGATCGGAATGATCTTTCAACACTTCAACCTCATGCCCTCCCGAACGGTGTTTGAAAACATCGAACTTCCTTTAAAACTCACCTCGCTTAACGCCGAAGAACGCACTCAAAAAGTTTTGAATTTACTGCAATTGGTCGGTCTGTCCGATAAGCGAGACGTGTATCCGTCCCAGCTCTCTGGTGGTCAAAAACAACGCGTTGCCATTGCCAGAGCGCTTGCCAATGACCCTAAGGTGCTTTTGTGTGATGAAGCAACAAGCGCATTGGATCCGCAAACCACGCAATCCATTTTGGGATTATTGAAAGAAGTTAATCGAAAGTTAGGTCTTACGCTTGTCATCATCACGCACCAAATGTCCGTGATTAAAGAGATCTGCGATCGAGTGGCGGTGATGCAAACCGGTGAAGTCGTTGAAGAAGGAACGGTGATGGATGTCTTTAGTCACCCTCAAGCACCGATTACGAAAAGTTTTATCGAAACCGCGAGCAACATGGGGACGTTTTTTGAGTTGTTGGAAACCCCTGGGGCGATTCCGGGGCTTGAAGAAGACAGTACGGTTTGGCTTTTGACTTACCGAGGTCGCGTGGCGGGTGAATCACTCATGACTGAACTCTATAAACGCTTTGAAGTTGAAGCCAACATTGTTTACGGCAACATCGATTTCTTAAAAGGCGAGACGCTCGGCAAATTGGGTGTTGGTATTAAGGGTTCATTAGACAACATTGAAAGTGCACGTCAATTTCTTTTGGCAAACGGCGTGACGGTGGAGGTTTTGAAATGACTTCTTTTCTCTATACAGTTTTTCCGAATTTAGAACGTTTGGCACCGGAACTTTGGGAGTGCTTAGGTCAGACTTTCACGATGGTGGCGGTCTCCGGCACTTTGGCTTGGGTTATTGGGATTGCGATCGGAGTTTTATTGGTTGTCACGCGCCCTGGCGCCATCTGTGAAAACCGTTGGGTGTTTACGTTTTTTGATCGCTCAATCGACATTATCCGATCCATTCCTTTCATTATTTTGATCGTTCTTTTGATTCCGCTTTCTCGTTTACTCGTTGGAACGGGATCGGGGGTGACGGGTTCCTTTGTGGCCTTGGTTTTTGGCACGGTGCCCTTTTTTGCCCGACAAGTGGAATCGGTCTTATCGGACTTGGAGTACGGCCTCATTGAAGCCAGTCTTGCCATGGGCTTTTCACCTTTGCAAATCATCTTCGGTGTGTACCTCAAAGAAAGCATTGCCGGTATCACGCGCGTCACGATGATTACCTTTGTGTCCTTCATCGGTATTACGGCGATTGCTGGCGCCATCGGCGCCGGTGGTATCGGGGACTTCGCGATTCGCTACGGCTATCAAATGGGTTATCGCGACATGATTTGGTTAACCGTTCTCATCATTCTTGCCATCATCAGTGCCTTCCAATTCGCAGGCCAATGGGTGATTCGCAAAAACCAACACTAATTTCTTAAAACGTCAAGGAGTATTGATTATGAATAAACGTACCTTTATTAAGAGCATTGCCGCTACTTTTGTGACGGTGGGTCTTTCCTTAAGTTTGATCGGTCAAGCCGCAGCAGCAGATGTCAAGGTGGTCAAAGTTGGCGTGGTTGGTGACTATAACGATCAGTGGGAAACCGTGAACGAATTGTTGGCCAAAGACAACATCCAAGTTAAGCTCGTCAAGTTCAGTGACTACGCAACGCCAAATCGCGCCTTGGCTGATGGCGACTTGGATTTAAATGCCTTCCAACACAAAGCGTTTTTGGCCAATGATATCGCTCGCAATGGATACAAGATCATTGCTATCGGTGACACGATCATTACGCCGCTTCGTATCTATAACAACAAAGATAAGATCAAGTCGCTCTCCGACATTAAAGACGGTGATGTGATTGCCATCCCGTCTGACTTAACGAACGGCGGTCGCGCTATTAAGCTTTTGGAAAAAGCCGGTCTCGTTAAGGTTGATCCTTCTAAGGGTTACGTTCCCACGAAGTTAGACATCACTGATTACAAGGTCAAGATTAAGATTCGCGAAGCCGAGTCCGGTATTTTGGCACGCCTTTTGCCTGACTTTACGGCGGCATTGATTAATGGCGGTAATGCGTTGACGGCCGGGTTGGATCCGATGAAAGATGCTATCTATTCGGAAGACATCAATCCGAAGACCAATCCTAATGTGGGACAACTCGTCAACGTCATTGTGGCTCGCACGAAAGACAAAGACAACGCGGTCTATCAAAAGGTGGTGAAGGCCTACAATTCGCCCGAGACCGCGAAGACGATTTTGAAGGCTTACAAGGGCGCATATGAAGCCGCTTGGGAAGGTGCAGAAAAATATAATCTAGGAAAATAGATATTAATTGAAAGCAGGCTTGGGGATCGTGAGTGGTTTCCAAGCCATTTTTCTTTTGCGATCGATGGTTTCATACAAATAGCTATGACTGTTAATTTTCGGGTGCTGTCAATGGTCTCAAAAGACTAATGGTTTATGCTTAGTTTTGATTATTTTGAGTGGCTTGGGTCTACACTTAATCTGTTGTCCTTTTGGTTTTCGGTGACCGCTATGCAGTGGCTCAATACTCTATTAACAGACCCTAATTCCATTGCCCATATTGTCCTCGTTTACATGGCCATCATCTCGATCGGTTTAGGTATCGGGCGCATTAAATTCTTTGGCATTTCTTTGGGCTCCATCGTTGTTTTGTTTGTGGGGCTCGCCTTTAGTTATTTTGGTGTTCGCGTCAATATGGACGTGTTGGCCTTTGCCAAAGACTTCGGGTTAATCATCTTTATTTTCTTCATCGGCTTGCAAGTTGGGCCCTCTTTCTTCTCCTCATTTAAGAGCGTAGGCGTTGTGCTTAATTCCCTCATGGTTTTTGGGTGGGCGTTAAGTATTGTTATTACGATCAGTGCTTTCTTTCTATTTTCAGATACGGTTTCTTTGCCAGAAATCTTAGGCATTCACTACGGCGCTATCACCAATACGCCGGGTCTTGGTGCCACGCAAGAAGCCTTAAATCAATTGAACTATCAGGGCAATGACATTGCCGCCGCCTACGCTTGCGCTTATCCCTTAGGCTTAACGGCCATCATCGGTGTGTCGATTTTCTTGCGCTGGATTTTCAAAATCGACATGGCTGAAGAAGATCGCCATTGGGATGTTGAAGAGCGGGAAATCAGTCAAGCGCCGGTCTCCTTTCACATCTACATTACAAACCACTTGTTGGACGGTGTGACGATCACTCAATCGCACGAACGTATCCCACGTCCCTTTATCTGTTCACGTGTGATGCATGCGGGCGAAATTATCAGTCCGTTGCCGGAAACCGTTTTACATGTGGGCGATACGATTCGTGTGGTTTCAACGCCCGAACACAAGCGCGACATCATTGCTGCTTTTGGGAAAGAAGACGAACGTATTAATTTGGAAACGGCGCACACGCCGTTGGTTCGTGCCAAATTCTTGGTGTCCTTATCGTCCTTGAGTGGCAGAACGATTGACCGTTTGTCGCTGGCTGCCACCGATGGCGTTAACATTACTCGTGTTTTCCGTGCCGGTACTGAACTTTTCCCGCACCCGAATTTGCACATTCAAGTGGGTGACGTGCTGCAGTGCGTGGGGCCAGAGAACGCCGTGAAACGCCTCGAAGGCCGTTTAGGCAACCAAGCCAAGCACTTGGATCAACCCAACATTGCTGCGATCTTTATGGGGATGACGTTGGGGATTATTTTTGGTTCCTTGCCGTTAGCCATTCCCGGTATGCCCACACCGATTAAATTAGGGATGGCCGGTGGCCCCTTGATCATTGCGATTTTGTTGGGTCGCTATGGGGCATCTTTACACCTCTCCACCTACATGACGCCGTCCTCAAACTTAATGAGTCGAGAAATTGGGATTTCTCTTTTCTTGGCAAGCGTCGGCCTGTCAGCAGGGGATACGTTTGTCAATGCCTTGATTACGGGTAATGGCCTTCTCTTTGCGTTGATCGGTTGCTGCATTACGATCGTTCCGCAATTGGTGGTGGGGATTATTGCTCGTGTTTTCTGCAAGCTTAACTATCACAGCATCGTGGGTCTCTTGATTGGCTTGGGTACGAACTCTCCCATCTTGGCTTACGCCTCTACCTTGTCGGAAAAGAACGCGGCTCCTGTGGCTTACTCAACGGTTTATCCGTTAGCCATGTTCTTGCGCATCATCACGGGTCAATTGATTTTGTTGGCGATGTGGTCGTACGTGTTTTAATTTGAAAGTTTTTTAATCAAAAAGTGCCGTAGGTTGAGGCTTACGGCATTTTTTTTGTCGTAACAAAAGCAAACGATAATCATTTACATTAACTATCAACTTTCGGCAATTGATAGTTATCGTCTATTAACTAGGTAGATTCTGCTTGAAAAATCTCATTTCATAATTAATATTTCGAAATCGATAATGATTCTCATTTACAAATGTGAGATTTTCTTACAGGATTAATTATGGAAAAGCCTCAAAAATGTCCTCATCATGCTCATGCTTCGTTTGAAGCCGGTCAAAAACGCATGATGGGCGGCGTCACCCAAATTGAAGATATTGTCAATTTTAATGCAACGATCACGGATGATCCTTTGAAAAATGCATTCGATAGCAAAGTGACGGTGCATTCGCGCATGGCAGGGCGTCCCTATATGGGCAAAGAGGCACGAGAACTCATCGAAGGGCAATTCGATACCGAGCGTCAAGGAACGGGTTTAGCCTACATCCATGTGCCATTTTGTGAAACGCGTTGCCTTTACTGCCTTTTTTATCAAAATCCGCTTCAAAGCGATTCCAGTCAACGCTATACCGATACCTTGATCAAAGAGTTGCAACTTTGGTCGAATAAAAAAGCTCAACAACAAACACCCCTTCATGCCGTTTACTTCGGTGGCGGTACACCGACGGCACTTGAGGCTGCCGATATTGGGCGATTGGTCAAAGCCGTTCGCCAATATTTACCCCTTGCCAACGATTGTGAAATCACGCTTGAAGGTCGTATCCATCACTTCCCCGAAGAGAAAATGGAAGCGGCTTTTGAAGCGGGCGTTAACCGTGTTTCGCTTGGTGTTCAAACCTTTAATGCCAAAGTACGTCAAACGATGCGTCGAGTTGATGATCGCGATGCTTTGATTGCCTCAATTGAAAAGTTAGCCTCTTATAACCAAGCAAGTATCGTCTGCGACCTCATTTACGGCTTTCCTTATCAAACGATGGACGTTTGGGAGGACGACGTGAAAACGGCCGCATCCCTTCCACTCGACGGCGTGGATTGCTACCAACTCAATGTCTTTGAAAAGTCGCCTTTGGGCAAGTTTATTCAGAATGGGAAACTGCCTGCCGGGGCGGACAAAGCCGAGCGATCCGAAATGTTTGCAAAGTCCGTGGACATTCTTTCTAACGCGCAGTGGCGCCGTCTCTCGAATAACCACTGGGGGAAAACCTTCAGAGAACGCAATCTCTATAACCGCTTTGGTAAAAGTGCGGCCGACTGTTTGGCTTTCGGCTCCGGGGCCGGTGGCAAGATCCATGGTCACAGTTTCATGATGGAGCGCAAGTATGACGAATGGGAAAAGATGGTCTTAGAAGGCATCAAACCCATTGCCTTTGCAACTGCGCCTTCGCCTCATTGGCATTGCCTTCAAACGGTTTCTTCTGAAATGGAACTCGGTCGCATCAATCTGCGTGCTTTAGGGGAACAGTTCCATCTTCCTTTGGATCGTCTGGCTCACGATGTTTTTGAACAATGGACAAAGGCCGGTTTGGTTCGTCCGGTCGGGGATTGGATGGTTCAAACATTAGCCGGTCAGTTCTGGCACGTAACGATGAGCCAATTGCTCCTCAATGTGCTCACGCAACGCCTTGCTCAACACAAGTAAAAGTTTTTTAACTCAAGAGAAAAGCTAATAACTGTTTCTCTTTAATTGATATGACTCCTCGTTTTACTCCTAATCCGTTAGTGACCGCTTTAGCTTTAAGTTTTGCCGCTTTATCCAGTGGCTCGGTCTATGCCATGGAAACGTTAAATGCTCAAGATGTGGTTGTCACGGCTTCTCGCGTTGAGAAAGCTTTGGCAGACGTCAATATGAGTGTTTCCGTCATCGATCGCGAAACGATTGAACGCAATGCTCAAGCTAAAACCATTGCCGATTTGCTCGAGAGCACCGTGCCCGGCATTCGCATTCAAAACGATGGTGGTCAAGGCATTGACCGTGTGTCCATTCGTGGCGAAGACGCTTTCCGTACCGTTGTGATGGTCGATGGTCAGCGAATTTCTGAACAAAAATCCATGTCGGGTGTTCCCTTGTTAATCGATCCCTCTCAAGTCGAGCGCATTGAAGTGATTCGTGGCCCGGCCTCCGTTTTGTATGGTTCTGACGCCATTGGTGGTGCCATTAACATCATTACCAAAAAGGGTGGTAATACGGCCTTTGGTGGCAGCGCTTCTGCGGGTTTTAATTCCGCCTCTAACGGTACGGATTTAGCCGCTTCCATCCAAGGTTCTGTCAATGGTTGGAACTATCGATTAGGGGCTTCGGCAAAGGACTATGGCAACTTGGATACGCCCGCAGGCAAGATGGCCAATACCGAATTTAGTTCAAAGTCGGCCAATGCCTTTTTGTCTTATGACATTGATCCCAATAAGACGATCGGTTTGTCATTGAGTCATTTCGACCTTGATTTTGAGTCCGGTTCCATTTTGTATTCACCCGAAGACTTTTATGTCAAAGTGCCGTCTTGGAAGCGTACGCGTGGCAGTGTCTTTGGCGAATTTAAAAACATCAATGATTATTTAATGCGTCTTCGTATCGATATCGCACAAGAGCGAAACGATAAAGAAATGAACAATCACGTTCGACCGAGTCCGAAAATGCCGTATGCCATTGAAAGCTTCGCAGACAATGTCTTGGATACGACCAGCGCAAGCGTGCAAGCTGACTGGACATTGGGCGCTCGACACTATTTGATTACGGGCTACGAATTCACCTATGACAGTTTGGATGCCAATAGCAAAACCTACATGAATGCTCAGTTGCCCTTGGTTTCAAGCTATTGGTTAAAAAATGAAGACTACGATGGTAACCAAAGTCGTCACGCTTTGTTTGCGACGATGGAAAGCACGTTAACGGATGCGTTGACGGCCAATTACGGCGTGCGCTACACCTGGGTATCCAATGACATGGATATTTCTAATCAGACGACTCACACCCAAACATCGAATAAGAACGATGACGGTAAGGCAGTCTTTAACTTGGGGTTGAGTTACCGTGCGCTTGACAATTTAACGCTTCGCGCCAATTGGGCTCAAGGCTATCGCGCGCCGATCTTGCAAGAACTCTTTATTGATACCACCATGGGTGGCGCAACGACTTATGCCAATCCGAACTTAGAGCCTGAAACGTCGGATAACTTTGAAGTGGGAGCTCGCTTCCAATCGGGACTCGTTACGATCGATGGTGCGGTTTTCTATAGCGATGCTGATAACTACATTGCAACGATCCAAAAGGGTGTGGCCAATTACTACGAAAACATTGGTAAGGCAAAAACACTTGGTTTCGAATTGGATACCAGTTTGAAGTTAGGCGACTTTGAACCTTACACCACGTTGACCCTTTTGCGCCGTGAATATAACGAAAACGGCATTAAGAGCACGAAGTCCGGTACGCCAAAAGTCACAGCTCGCTACGGCGTTCGCTATGGCACGAGTGTTTATGGCAACGACCTTCGTTTAGACGCTTATGCCGTCTCGCAATCGGCAACCGAGCAATGGAACTTCTCCACGGATAAGCTCGAAAGCAGCTACGGTGGTGCAACGACCTTCAATTTGACGGGCGGTGTGAGTTTCGGTCCTCAAGGCAACTATAGCTTTGATGCCGGTTTCTACAACATCACCAATAAGCTCTACCAAAATAACGGCTCCATTTACGAAGCGGGTCGTCATTTTGCGGTCAAACTCAATGCTCGTTTCTAAAGCGTTTGGATGATGACTAATAAGCTCGTGAAAACGTCCTATTGGAAGTCACAAGAGCTCGTGACGATCGGGATTTTTGCCGCTGCCATCAAGCTTTCATCTTTGCTGATTGCTTTGGCCGGCGGTGGCATGAATCCCGTGAGTCTGATGTTAAAAAACCTTGTGTTTTCTGCTCTGTTGATTGTCTTATTGGCAAGGGTGCGTAAAAGCGGAGTGCTCGTTGTTTTTACGCTTGTCTCAACGATCGTGAGTGCTTTGCTGTTGGGCTCGAGCATTACTTTGTTGCCCGCAGCCATTGTGGGCGCACTTTGCGCTGAAGTGGCCATTTTGATGGTGGGCGGCGCGAAAAAAGCGTGGGCCCCCTTTGTGGGAGTCGCCGTTTACGATCTCGCGAGCAAGGTCTTTTCGCTGGGCGTTTCTTATTTGATGATGCGAGAAACGCCCGCCATGGTGGTCTCTGTCGTTCCCATCATTGCGATCGGTTATATCGGTTCTTTGATGGGGTTATATGCCGGTTACCGCTCCCTTCGTGAATTGCGTCATGCAGGCATTGTGAGGAGCTAAAAGATGACTCACTCTGTCTTAAATCGCTTAGATGCCAGAAGCAAAATTTTGCTGACGGTTTTGGGGGCCATTGCCACCATTGCGTTTTCAACATTGGGGGCGCAATTGGTGCTCTTTGGCGTGAGTTTTGTCATGGTGCTTCTGATTAACCGCCCTATGTTGGTTTTCGTTTTGTACCTACTCATGGGAGCCATGATGGTGCTCGCCAGTGCTTGCACTTGGGTGATGACCTCATTTATTCCGAGTTTGGGCGAAATAACGTTTGCCAGTCTCGTCATACCCTTTCTTCGAGGTTTAACCATGATGAATTGTGTCATGAGCATGGCCTTGACAACGAAGATTGAGAACATCATGAGTGCGTTAACTCAGTTGCGTCTTCCCTTCATGTTGACCCTGCCAGCAACCGTGATGATTCGTTTCATTTCGACTTTCACCAACGATGTGGCCCAAGTGTGGGAAACGCTCAAAATTCGCGGTTGGAAGATGGGTTTTACTTTCTTTTTAAGGCATCCGTATTTGAGTACACGTTTACTTTTTACGCCACTTTTATTTCGGGCTTTAAAAAGCAGTGAAGCGTTGGGGGTTGCCGCAGAACTTAAGGGACTGGATCGAGGACTTCAAAAAGGGGCGATGAATTTTCATGGTCAATCCGCTTTTTCTAAAGCCGATGCATGGCTCTTTTTGGGCGCTTCTTTCACCGTAGTGATGGCGATTTATATCGAACTTCATTGGATTGAATGGGGACTTAATGTCACTCGTTTCGGTGTGATGTAAGGAGAGCTTGAATGATTGAGTTTGAAAACGTTTCTTATCGCTACGCCTTTCAGTCAGATTGCGCCGTTAAAGACTTAAGTTTCAAGGTTGAAGCGGGAAGTGTTGTGCTCGTGACAGGCGCCTCGGGTTGTGGGAAAACCACCCTAATGCGCATTGCCAATGGTCTTTGCCCGCATTACTACGCCGGCACCTTGTCGGGCTCGGTGAAAATCAATGGCGTTGAAACGAAAGACACTTCAGTGGGGGAACTTTCTCAAACCGTAGGCACCCTTTTTCAAGACCCGGAAGATCAGTTTTTTGCATTGGGTGTGAAGGATGAAATGGGATTTGCGCTTAAGGTCGCAGGCGTTAATGAAAAAGACGTTGAAGAACGAATCCAAAAAGTGGCGCAACGCTTAGAGATTGAATCGCTTTTATCGCATTCCATCACAGCCCTTTCTGAAGGACAAAAACAAAGAGTCGCATTGGGTGAAATTTTGGTGGCTTTACCCAACGTTCTCATTCTTGATGAACCCTCGGCCAACTTGGATCCTGAGGCCACCGAGCGTTTGGCGCAGGAGTTGAAAAACCTCAAAAGCCAAGGCTTTGCCATTTTGGTGGTCGATCACCGTATTCATTGGCTACGTGGCATTGCCGATCAAGTCTTGGTGATGCGTGAGGGAGAGATTTGCCAAAGTGGCGATTTTGAACTTTTAACAAACGATGCGATTCGATGCGAGTACGGCTTGCGTGAAGCTCATGTTGAAGATGTTCGAAAGACATTGGATCGGGCGCTCAATGACTCTCCGATTTTAGTGGCCTCAAGCGTGAGTTTTGACTACGAGAAAAACAATCAAAGTGGTGGGTTTTCTCGTTTTAAACGGTTTTTTAAAACGCCCGAAAAAACATCTCAGCGACCGGAACTTTTAAAGAACGTTTCTTTCTCTTTAAGCGCCGGTATCACCGCTTTGATTGGTGAAAACGGTACCGGGAAAACAACGTTGGCCCGTTTAATGACGGGGCTCAATGAGGGGAGTGGCACTTTTTACTTAAAGGGCAAAGAAACGAAGGCGAGCGAATTACTTAAGCACGCCGGCCTCGTTCTTCAAAACGCTGACCATCAACTGCAAATGCAGAGCGTTTCTGAAGAAATCGGCGCGTGCCTTTTCGCTGCAGGGCAAAGGGATCACTTACAAACTCGCATTGATGAATTGATGCAGATGTTTGATCTCACACCTTTGGCGCATCGCCATCCGCAGTCTTTATCCGGTGGTCAAAAGCAACGTTTGGTGATTGCCTGTGCGTTGGCAAAGGATCCCGACATTTTGATTCTTGATGAGCCCACGAGTGGGCTCGATGGCGCCAATATGCAACGCGTTGCTCGGTGCTTAAAAGATCAAGCTCAAAAGGGCAAAGCCATTATGTTGATTACCCATGACCTCGGCGTCATTGCCGAGATGGCAGACTATGTGGTCGTCATGTATGCCGGCCGC
>DBFZTP010000132.1:0-10650 GCA_048520025.1 Candidatus Aphodousia sp. | reverse complement strand
CGGTTACGCCAAAGGTTTTAAGAGCCGGCGTGCTCGATAGCATCAATAAACCAAAGGAGAGCAGGGTGGTAAGTGCAGCAAAAGCAATGGTGGCCACCGTTTCTTTTTGACGATTGGCCGATGTCATGAAAATGCCGTAGTCAAAGCCCAAACCCAAAAGCAAAATTAAAGCTAAAACGGTAAAAAGCGTATAGGTGTAACCCAACAAACTCATAATGGAAATGGTCAATGCAACCCCAAGCACGGTCGGCAAGAACGCACGCCAACTTTCTCTTCGGAATCGAATCGTTAACACCGCAACAACAGCCAGAATGCTAAAGATTAAAAGATTGGCAATTTGGTCTCGATAGTGGCGCAATGTGGTGGAAAGATTTTGAGTGTAGTTCACCCAAGTAACGCCTTCGATATGGTCGCCCAGCGCTTTGACTTTGAGCAAGTTGTCGGCCGTAATACCACGGACTAGAACAATCGCAGTAGAGGGCCCCAGGATATTTAAACGTTCACTTAAGTCATCAATCTCAAGAAGGGCTTGCAGGCGTTGATCAATGGTTAACGGACTGATATCTCGATACTCCAGAGAGGTTCCCAAAAGTTCTTGCACTTGGGGATTGATGCTTTGACGCGCACGATTTTTGACGTTATTGACGTGGTACATACGAGCGTCAGACATCATCCAATCGGCCAGCGACGTTAATGAAACACCCTCAATGGGTCTCGTTGCTAAACGTTGATAGAGCATTTCTTGCTTTTGCAAGAGATCCTCAAGGTTGTTGCCTTTAACAATAAAAAATTGAGTGGCAGATGTGGAGTTAATGAGTTGGCTACTCAATAAGGCATCTTGGAAGTATAGACTCGGTGAGTTATTTAAGTCTTGCACTTGTGCTGCAGGCTTCAAGGTAAGAAGGCCGATCATGATGACCGCTGCGCCACCAATGACTAGTCCGGTTTTACTCAATTCTGACAGTCTTGCCCAAGAGGGAAGCTTTTCAATATAAGTACCGATGATTTCAAGCGTGTGGTGGTTGTTAAGTGTTTTAAATCGTATGCACGGGAACCACAATAAAACTGCTGCAAATGCACTAAAAACACCGCTTGAACAGAAAACGGCCATTTGTTGTAAGCCCTCTACCGGCGTATTGGCCATCACTAAAAAGGCAATCACGGTGGAGGTCAACGCAAGTGAAAGCGACGGGAAAAGTTCCTTCACAATACTGTCGCTGTTGGATCGTTTGGTCTCGAAGCGTTTGCCAAAGTAGTGCGCACTGTAGTCAACCGTAATCCCGATAAGGGTGGTTCCAAAGACAAACGTAATGAGGTGAATTTTCCCAAATACAATAATCGTTGTCGCTGCGGCCACGGCAATGGCTTGCGTAATCACCAAAAGAATCAAGCCTAAAACACTCAAGCGCCTAAACCAAAACCACGACAATAAGCAAACCCCAATGAGGGAAAGTGAGCCCAAAATGGAAATTTCGTTTTGGGCCGTCATTGCCGCGTACGAAGCAAAAAGCGGAACGCCGGTGACAATGAGTTTGTTGGATTCGATCTTGTTGAGTTCGGCCTCTAACTTCGATAAGGCTTTTTGCAAACTGCCACTGCCGTCATAGACCTTGTCGGGCGCGACTTCAAAAAGCGCAAAAAGGTATTGCTTATTGTCTTTTTCAAGTAAATTCAAGCCATTGACTTCACGGATGGGTATTTCGGATGCTCTTTCATAAATCCAATTTGAGGCCGTCCCAAAAGGGTCATCTTGAGGCGAAAAAACCGGAGGCGTTGGCATCGACACCAGATTGACAAATCGCGCCCACAATAGGTGACTTGATGACGACCGTAAAGCCATTTCATCTTCCCAGGTGATTTGTTGAAGCGCAAAAGTCTTCACGGCATTTTGAATGTCAATGCGGGTTTTGATCCGGTGATAGGTCAAAAGATCACCGTGAGCTTTTTCCCAATCGTTGAGAACATTTTGGACTTTGTCGGGATCACTCGGAATTTCTACAAGAATCGTCAAAAGGTTTCGACCTGCAATCGCTAAACGCTTTTGCGCCTCGGCCTCTTCATACCCTTGCTCGGTTTGGGGCAAAAGACTCACAATGTCTGTCTGAGGTCGGTGTTGACTAAACCAAGAAACCGTAAAAAAAGCACACGCAAAAACCACGAGGACCCATAAAAGGGCTCCGGTGGTTTGAAACGAGGCTAATTTTTTTAAATTCATAAGCAATCAGCTATTTGTTGTGTATTTGCAAATCTTGAGGAATGTTTGGGGGCTCATGCTCGTCCTTTAAATGAATGACCGTGAGGTCACCATTGGGCGAGTAAAAACGCAGTGTTTTAACCTCTTTATCCCCTTCAATCAGAATTTTAACAAACACCATTTTGATATTCTTATCTTTGGGCATCAATAGCATTTGCCAAAGGTTGTCCGTTTCTTTGAGGGCAATATTGAAGTGCTCTGAGATCACTTTGACATCGCCTTGCATGAGACCAATAAGCAACTGATTCAGAACTCTCAAATGAGGATTGTCCTCTGAGGAGACAGCGCGTTGTTGATAATCCGTGACGCTACGCAATTGCGTGGGTGTCAAAATCATCTTGGAATTAAAAGGCGTTTTCGTTTCCCAAACAATGCCGTGATTAGCCCAAAAGGTATAGACGCCTTGAGTTTTTAAGGGTTTGGGGAAGCCCACCAGGAATTTTTCTTGCTCAAAAGAACCCGCCACCAAAGAGGGACGATCGAGTCGAGCCGACAGCTCCTCTAAATTCAAAGCCCAAACTTGAGCCACTCCCATAGGCAACAAGCACAAAACGGATAACCATTTTTTTAACATGAGTATTCCTTTGAATCGTCTTTTTTGGTCTCTGAGACAGGGGACCAAAACGCATAAAAATTGGCCCAATCTAAGGGACTTTGAGTTAAACCCCTTTCCAACTCTTTAACGAAACTTTTCATCAGTATAGAGATATCCTGCTGACGTTGACGACGGTTAATGTAAACATTTTTTCCATCGCTGAGATTGCCAAAACGTACAGTGTAGTGATGCGTTTGACCAGATAACACCGGTCTCTTTTTTGGGGTGCGCCAACAGGTGATGCTAAAGAGCGGACAATGGAAAAGATTCGCAAGGATAACACCACCAATCGGAAAGTGGGCGTCCTTGCCTAAAAAAGAAATTTTGCAAGTGGCCTCTGACGCAAGCGGGACACGGTCTCCTGCGATAAAAACCAAGGCACCACGAGCAATAAATGCTTCGATTTCACAGGCGCTCGCAGGGGTCAATGCCGAGACTTCCATAAAGTGGATTTTCTTTAACGCTTGATTGCGATCGCGAAGTAGGGCATTGAATTGTTGCGCATGCTTTGTGTGCATCAAAACAACGAGCTCGGTTTCTTTTTGTTGCAAACCGTGGTTGATGAGCTTTTCCAAACACCCCATGTGAGAGGTCAAAACGATGCCTCCTTGTTTTTTCGCAATGCAATCCATGATCATTTGATCATTTTCAATGGCAAGCGTTGCCTTGTTATCAGGATCGGTGAGTGCGAGAAACTTATCTAAAATCGTTTCGCCAAAAAACGCCAAGTGTCTCAGTGATAACAGTAAGGAGGGCTTTTGGTTAAAAAGTCCGTAGCTTTGGGCTCGCTGCAAATAGTCCATGCTATGTTGACGGACATTTTTATCCATAAGCCAATAAAAAAGAATCACTGGGCCCATAAAAATCCGAAAAGGCAAACGCCCCAAATACCGGTGAATCGTCAATAAAAAAACGATTCCCCAGTGATTGGTTTTTTCTTGATTTTGTGCCCAGTGCTGTTGCGTCATCGTCGATTCCCGATAATCGTGGGCAGGCGTCTTAGCATGCCGAAAAAGAGTCGCGTGTGCATCTTACTGATGCGCCAATTTTCAATAGCATGGAAATGACTGATGCCATCGGGCGGGTAGTCAACTCTTACCGGAAGGTTGACGACCTTAACGCCCATCCAACTCATCTGAACCATGATGTCGCAGTCAAAGTCCATGCGCAATCCCAAGTAGGGGCGTGTTTTCAAAAACGCATCGATGGCTTCCAACGGGTAAACACGAAAGCCGCACAACGTATCTTTAATGCTCAAAGACAACGTGTTAATCGCCACCCAAAAGTGCGTGATTTTTCGTCCCCATTTGCGCGAGGCCGGAACTGAGTGGTTGTAGACGGGGAAGCCACAAATAATTTTGTCGGAATTCTCTTTGGCGGCTGCAATAAAGGCCGGGATATCGTTGGCATCTTGTTGACCATCGGCATCTAATTGAAACGCATGGGTGTAGCCCTGACTGATGCCCCATTGAAAGCCACGCAAAACCGCACCGCCCTTGCCTTGGTTTTCGGGTAACGATATGGAAAAAACGCGTTCGTGCTTTTCTAAAACGTCAGCGATCGCCTTCTTGGTTTCTTGGTTACTTCCGTCGTCGACCATCAAAACATCTGCGCCATGCGCAAGGCACGCCGAAGCCACGGCTTCTAAGGTGTGCGGATGGTTATAGACTGGAATGAGAAAAAAGAGTTTCACGCTTTAGTCTCCCAGTAGCAATGTTCCGATCGCAAATTTGCTCTCAGGGTGGTCGGGCTCGTGCAAAAGGTACGTTAACGTGTTCTTTTGAGCGTTGTACTCCACTCGCATTTCAACCGTTTGCCCAGGGCGAATCATTTGCATGAATTTCATGTTTTTGCCTTCTTTAAAAGACAAGGGCGTCTTTAGGTAGCGGTGGGCTTCTCTCATCACGTATTCGATTTGAGCCACACCCGGCAAGAGATGAAATTCTTCAAAGTGTCCATCAAAATGAGGGTTGGATGGCGTTGCCACAAACGTTAAATTCAAAGTGTTTGCTTCTAAGTGCCACGCCAGGGGTTGAATGTGACGGGGATCAAAAAGTAAAGAGAGGGCTTCAAGCGTGCATTTGCCCCGTTGGTCAAAAGGCATCATGGGTTCAAAGCGCCAACGGTGTGGAAGCATCACGGCCTCAAAGTGAGTCAAAAGTGCTTCACGTAATTTTTTTACCAAAGTGCGTTTGCCGTTATCGGACAAAATCTTTTGTCCTTCGCCATTGGGAACAGCAACGAGAGCAATCTCACCCTCAAAAACGAAGGCTTTGCACTCAGCAATCAAACCACTTTCCGTTAATCGCTTTTCCATGGCCGTTAAGCTCACTCGCTTTTCGGCAACTTTGGCAATGCGATCAACACGACCGATTAAGCGGAAACGTCGGTCGGGCAGGATGTCAATGCGATCGTTACCCAATGTCCATTCATCTTTTTCCAAGCGAGCCGATCGTACTTGAAGAATGCCTTCTTCATTACCGGTAACTTCCGTCTCGGGCATTGGGTGCCACAGGCACGAGTCTTCATCAATAACACCCGTTTGATCAATGCGTCGGTGACGCCAGGCAATGCCGTCAAGTTCGGTGCTACCGAAAATCTCATAAGGCGTTTGCGAAAAAAGCGTTTGACTTAAACGAAGCCCGTCATCAGATAAAGGGCCACCGGAGGTCACGACCATCTTTAAATTATCTCGTGCAGTCTGCCAATCCATTGTTTCAGGAAAGCGTTGCAAGTGAGCGGGGCTTGTGACTAACAGAGAGTCTTTGTTTTCCGAGAGACGTTTGGCAATTGTCTCCGGATAAAAAAGTCGTTCGTTTGTAAAAAGACGGCCGCTTGCGATCGGCCACAAAAGGCGCCACAAAAAGCCATAAATATGTTGATGCGAAACGGTGGAGAAAACGATGGCGCTTTGCGGAGCCACTTCAGAGAAATGAGCGTCTAAATGATCCACACCGTCAAAGATTTGTTCCAAGCGCTTTTCAATACGCAAGGGTTCGCCCGTGGAACCTGAAGTAAAGAGTTCAACAAGTTTGGCTTTGAGATCCAAAGGCGACTTAAACGCGATGCCGGCGACACTTTCAATCGGTGTGATGCAACGGTGAGCGCTCTCAAACTTTTCATCAAAGACAAAGGCGTCCACGTCGCCCAAAAGCTTTTCTTGCGTGTGTTTGGTCATGTCGGTAGGAAGCACCGTCAAGACCCCTGCTTGCCAAGCACCAAAAAGCGCACAGGCAAATCGATAGGTATCTTGGCAAAAAAGGGCAACGCGATGAACCGCCGCTTTTTCATAAGCCACACGAAAGTGTTCCGTGTCACGGAAAAACGTTTTTTCACTAACAAGTTGCCCATTGACCCAGGCTACCGGTCGATCCGTGGGCGTTTGCGTAAACCATGTTGAAAGATCCATAGCGACTATCTCTTTGTGACGTATTTTCTATAGAGCCACTCGCCCCCAAAAAGGGCGCCAATGAGCACATAGGCAATAAAACCATTGTACAGCGCCCACCAATCATCACTTGTAAAAAGTGCGGTAAAAAGTGCAATACTGCCGTTAAAAATAAAGAAAATGCACCAAACTTTCGTTAAGTTGCGAATATAACGGATGGCTTCCTGCGGTAAGTCGGGTTCTTTTAAGCGAGCAAACTTTTCAATGATCGTTTCTTTTTGATAAAGGCTCGTTGCAAACAAAACCAGCATGACGGCATTCATGACAACGGGGTAAAGTTTGAGCGGCAACGATTCGTTTTGCCAATAAGCCACCACTGCCAAGACGGCGGCAATGACAAACACAAAAAGAGAGCTGCGATCACGGTGACTGTAGAGTCGAAGCGCAGTAATAAAGACAAGGAATAGGGCAAGAAAGGCGAACCCAAAATGTTGCAACCCGAGCCAAATCACAAACGGATAGCATAGGGTTGCAATCAGTGCGAGCACTTTTGCGAGCATACCGACCTATTGCGGGCTCTCAGGCGTCTTTAAGAGCTCTTCAATCCCGCGGACAACATCGCCCACGGTTCGCATGGTGTAGAAATCTTTCGGGTTGATCTTGCGACGACCGATCAAGGGACGCAATTGAGCCAACAAGTCGATGGCATCAATGCTATCGATGTCCAAATCTTCATTGAGTTTGGCATCCATCGTAATCGTTTCGGGATCGATTTCGAAGGTTTCTTCTAACGTGAGCTTGAGCTTTTCAAAAATCTCTTCTTGAGTCATTCTCTGGCCCTCTTACTTGCGCAAATCCGTGACGCATTGCGCCAAGGAATTGATGTTTTGGAAATACTTCTTCATATCGGCATTTTCAGAACTTAACGTGATGCCGTACTTTTTCTTGAGCGCTAAGCCCAATTCCAAACCATCCACGCTATCCAAACCTAAACCCTCTTCAGAGAATAAAGGCATGTCGTCAGTGATGTCGTCAGCCGTCATGTCTTCTAAGTTTAAAGACGTGATGATCAGCGTTTTTAACTCTTGTTTTAATTCGTCCATGATACAAACGGGAAAAAGAGACAATATCTTTCTATTTTAATGGGGAACGAGGAGTTTTCCCATTGAATGATCGTTCAGGGTTTGGGACTTATTGGAAGAGCTTCGGTGGTACCTCTGAGGCCTCTCGAAGTTGTGGGAAAAGAATTGAAAAAACATCACGACTCATGGCGCGAGTGGCAAGCGGAGCGTGCATTTGGTATTGCTCTAAGTAAGTATCAATGGGTAACGTGCCCAAAACATCAAACTTGAAATGCATGGCTTTTTCAGGCACATCCCACCACGGGGTATTTTTGGTCAAACTCAATGGTGTGCAATCGATATGAACCATCAGAGGTGAGGTGCGACTTTTAAGCGCAACGCTCATGGCACCACGCTTGAGTTTAGGGCGTTGACCGGGAGGTGTGCGCGTGCCTTCGGGGAAAATAATGAGACTTGCCCCTTTGTGAAGTTCAGCTACGCAATGATCAATGAGTTCATTACTTTCGTCGTTATTGATCACGTAGCCCGCTGCTTTCAGAGCGCCCCATGTGAAAGGATTTTTGGTAAGTGCAGCTTTGACGACTGCGCTTGCATTAGGGGTAAAGGCAAAAAGAAAGACAACATCAACCAACGTTAAATGATTGGCGAGAATCAATTGACCGGGCTTGCGCAACTTTTCAATATTTTTTGTCTCCCAAGTCCAAACACCGATGCATCGACCAAAGTGGACAAAAAAGAGAAAAGTACGATGAATGATGTGGCGAGCAAGTCTGTGGCGTTTATCCAAATCACGAACAAAAAGGATAATGCCGGGGAAAAGCATGAACTGATAAAAAACGCCCAAAAAACCGAAAGTGAAAAAAGCAAAACCGGTCGCGAATTGACGAGAGAGGCGCTTCATAAAATGGCTCAACGAAGTTTCTGACAATATAGTCATTGTAGAGAGAAAACGAAGCGTTTGTGATGAACTCTACTGAAATAACGCACTTCCTAATTAAAGGGGATTAGATTTGCTCCAAACATAACTTATTTGTTTGGCATTTTGCACACAACTTTCAAGATCTGTCGCTAAAAACGCTAAAACTTCAAGTTCCTTTGTCGTGTCCGTTGTTTCTGTTTGGGTTTGACTGGGAGCACTTTGAATTGAAAACCCCTCTTCAGAGTCTTTCGCTAAAGACAAACGTAAGCAATAAGCAAAGGGGAAATTCACTGGGTGAAAGTCGGCAAATGCATTCGGTGTTTGATCATCATAAATGCAGACAATGACGCTGGGGTGTTCAGTCAGTAATCCCAATGCTTCATAGATTGCCGCAGACGCGCACGCAGAAGCGCCCGACAGAGCACTGATATTGCCGTGGTGCTTAAAGATGATGGAAAAAAGCCCGCCGATTGCATTGTGAACCGAGGTTGAAAAGGCGGTAGGGGATACATCGCCTTCGACTGTCAAACTTTCAAGAAGTTTGACCGTGAGATCGATATCACCCCAGCGAGAGGCAAAAACAATTGGCGTGTTTTGATCGGATTCTTGATCGTAGATTGGGTGAAGGGCTTCCACCACCGCTCGTCCCAAGGGGGAGAGGCGACGACGAATCATGGGTGAAATAAATTTCACCGGGGCTTTTTCATCAGAAGCAAGCGGCATTGGATTTTTAAACCAATCCAACCACTTCTCTTTGCTATCGAGCCCCGGTGCCCAAGCATTCCAATCAAGAACTTTTAACATAAAGTGCGTGGGAACTATTGTTGCTTAGCCTTTAATTCTGCCTTGCGGGCTTCCACTTCGGCACGCTTGAGTTCCACGTCCAAACGCTTCATTTCAAGGTCTAATTCCGTGCTTTCGTCAGCATAGCGATTGAGTTTTGCTTGACGTTCGGCACGAGCCTTTTCTTGAGCAGCACGCTTTTTCTCAGCGGCTTGTTGAGCGCGCTTTTTAATGTCTGCTGCGCGACGTTCGGCTTCTGCCCGCTTGGCTTCTTGAGCAGAGTTGTACTCTTCGATTTCCATCTCAGCTTGTTGAATACGAGCGATTTGTTCGTCCATCGACATCGTCGTTTGGGCATGAGCCACCGGTACCATAAGGATGGCCAATAATGCACTAAGACCTAAAGTTTTTTTCAGCATCGTCTTCTCCTTAGGTTATTTGCGCGGGCAACCGTAGGGGTTATTCGGTTGAATACGCGTTTCGGTGGGTGAGGTTGATACCATGATGGCCGTACCAAGCTTATATTCGCAAGGCAAACCGACTTGAGCCGAGTTAAAGAGTTTGTTCTTGTAGCGGAACGTAATTTGAACGCCATCAACGTAACTCGTGGAATCATTACCGGCAACAGCGCTACCGGCCATGTTACCGACAGCAGCGCCGGCTAAACCGCCTAAGACGCGAGAGCTCGTGTCGTGGTTATTGTGGCTACCGATGGCGGCACCAGCGATGGCACCCAAGAGCATCCCGACCTTTTCACTGTCGCGACGGCTTTCGTTATTGGGGACGGCAACTTTGGCTGCACCGATGGAAAGAATTTCAACGGTACGAACTTCTTGAGCTTGATTGACGCCTTGTGCAGCGTAGGTATCGGAGCGATAGTACAAACCGTCATTGGCGCAACCGGCTAATGCCAAAGCGGAAATGGAAGCAATGAGAGCGAGTTTTTTCATAATTTTGGCCTCTACTCGAAAATGAATCAGGGTAAATAATCGTTAAATTGAAATAGACAATTTCTATTAAAAACTTTAACGCATTTTTTTACTAAAAAGACGATTAAAATACGCCTATTGGTTAAGACTTGTTAAAAAACAAAATGGGAACGAATTTTCAAAACGATGAAGACGATGAGGATGTGGGCTTGCCGGCCTTGCCTCACGGTACAAAAAACTACATGACGCCTCAATGTTATCGCCGAATGCTCGATGAGCGTGAGCATTTGGTCAAAGTTGAGCGCCCCGAGATGACCAACATTGTGTCTTGGGCTGCGAGTAACGGTGACCGCAGCGAAAATGGGGATTACCTTTACGGTAAACGTCGTTTGCGTGAAATTGACCGTCGCATTCGTTTCTTAAATAAACGTATTGACTTGGCAGAAGTCGTTGACCCTTCAACACGCCCTGAAACCGATCAGATCTTTTTCGGTGCCACGGTGACCTACGAAGATGAAGAGGGTAATGAACACACCATCCGAATCGTGGGCATTGATGAAGCGGATGCTTCTAAGGGTGATGTGAGTTGGATTAGTCCGATTGCTCGAATTTTCTTAAAAGCTCACGAGGGCGATAGTGTAAAATTGCCGACACCGGGTGGCGTGCAGCACTTGGAAATTCTCGAAGTAAAATACGTTTG
>DBFZTP010000131.1:0-5416 GCA_048520025.1 Candidatus Aphodousia sp. | reverse complement strand
TTGCTCAACGGATGCGAAGTACCACTTTGGTCTTCCGTTAGATAAGTGGGCACCGGACTGGTTTAAGCCCACGGGTGACTGCGGCTATGATGCACCGGTTGTAGCTCCCGGCGTGGAATTATCCGACCTTCAACGCTGGTTTATTGAACTTTATCAATCGACCGACGGTTGGTACTTGATTCCGCAATGGAAGTTCATGGACATGGCTGAGTGTTGCATGTTGGCTTGTGTGTGCTATGCCATTTTGTTGATTGCGCTTTTGTGGGCTTGGGTGAAACGTGATTTTTTAACAAAATGAACTCCTTTTACGTTTAACCCTATTCAAAAACAAACCGCTTCAGATTTAGGAAAAAAAAATGAAGCGGTTTTGTTGTGCCTATGAGATAACTTCCATGCTATCAAGGACGATACCGAATCGGTCGTTGAATCCCTAATTCTTTGAGTTTGTCACTCTCAGGACCAATGATCGTAAAGCAACTCTTAATTTCTTCGGGCACTTCAATTGGCATACCGGTTTTGAAGTCAATAAACACCCACGTTGTCGCACCAATGCACACCAAAGTATCCCCTCGCTTAATCGCATAACGACGCAACGAGCGAGAAGCGTGCCAACTATCGACCCAACTGTAGATCGTTAACTCGTCGCCCTCGTAAGTGGGGCGCAAATATTCAATCCAATGCTGTTTGGCCACCCAAACCTGTTGACGTTTAAGAAGCGTTCGAGCGCCCCAACCGAGTTCTGTTGCATGAGCGCTTGCCGCGTCTTCCATCCATCGCAAATACTCGCGATTATTCACATGGCGAAAGACATCAATGGATTCTTTTCCGACAACAAAACGGTGTTCGTAAATTTCAGACATTTCCAACTTAAAAATGAGCATTAATGCAAAGGGAAAAGCATAATCCTTTTTTGCGTCATTAACACGCCCATTCACGTTTTGCAACAACTGCACATTTGTACATTTGTTATTTTAATAGCGAGTTTTGAATCCTATATTCAACAATAAAACTGCTCCACTAAAACACAAAACCAACGCAACGCTTCCCCACAAAGCAGACTCCCAAGGACTTGTTTCAAATCCTCCCAAAAAGCCGCCTCGGAACCCGTCAATCAGATAAAACATGGGATTGAAAAAGGTGAGTTGCTGCCACGTCTCCGGTAATGCTTTCGTAGAATAGAAAACACCGGATAAAAACGTCAAAGGCATGATGATGAAATTTTGAATCACGCCCATCTGTTCATAACGATCGGCCCATATCGCGGTGATTAATCCGAGAGTTGCCATCATCATGGCGCCTTGCAGAGCAAAGACAGCTATCCACACAAAGCTATCAATCATGGGACTCACCCAAAACATTGTCCCTACCCAAACACACAAACCCACAAAAAGTCCTCTTAAGGTCGCCGATAAAACATAAGCCAATGCAATCTGCGTGCTCGACAAGGGTGGCATCAAAATGAAACTCAATGTCCCAGAAATCTTTGACTGAATAAAGGAGGAAGACGTATTGGCAAAAGCGTTTTGCAAAACCGCCATCATCACGAGCCCCGGAACCAAGAAGTCGAGATAGGAATAGGAGTCGCTTACAACCATTCTTTCTTCAAGTACGGCGCCAAACACAATCAAATACAGTAAAGAAGACAAAACAGGGGCCGCTACCGTGTGAAAGGCCACCTTTTTAAAGCGAATAATTTCTTTTTTTAAAAGCGTTAAAAAAGCAATGTGTGAATGAAAAATCTGTGCGCGAACCATCCGCTACTCCGATAATAATTTCACAAAAACATCTTCCAAACTCGCTTGAGAGAGTGTGAGATTTTCTGGCGTTAAATTCGCCTTCAAAAGTGTCTGAAGAATACCGTCAAGGTCTTTTGTGTCCGCAAAAGAGAGAACATAGTTGTGGTTTTGTTGTCGCAACACTTTCGATGCAAGTTCTTGCGGAAGCCCGGCATTTGTAAGACGAAATTGCACGGTGCTTTGCTGGAAGTTCTCTAATAATCGATCGGTTTTGTCTTGAGCGACAATTTCCCCGTGATTCAAAATGGCAACGTTAGAGCACAAGTTTTGGGCTTCTTCCAAGTAATGCGTCGTCAAGATGACGGTGTGGCCTTTTTGATGCAAACGACCGATAAATTTCCAAAGTTGATGACGAAGTTCGACATCAACGCCTGCGGTAGGTTCGTCAAGCACAATCACTGGGGGCTTATGCACCAACGCCTGAGCAACTAAAACGCGCCTTTTCATGCCACCTGATAACAAACGTGTCGGCGTTTGCGCCTTGTCTTTAAGTCCCAACTCGTGCAAGAGTTCATCAATCCAATCGTCATTTTTGGCTAAGCCGTAATAGCCACTTTGAAATTGCAATGTTTCCCGCACCGATAAAAACGGATCGTAGATAATTTCTTGCGCAACCACACCTAAATGCATGGACGCAGTCACTCGATCAGAAACAATATCTTTGCCCAAAATTTTGACGCTTCCCTTCGTTGGTAAGACAAGTCCCGCCAGCGTATTAATGAGTGTGGATTTCCCGGCACCGTTGGGCCCTAAAAGCGCGAAAAAATCCCCTTCTTCAACTTTTAAAGAAATTCCTTTAAGGGCCTGAAATCCGTTTTTATAGGTCTTTTGTAAATGGTCTATTTCAATAGCGTAACGTCGCATTTTTAATCTATCTCATAACGAACCGGAATCACCAAAGCCACCGCCTGTTTTGCGCTTGTCTGTAAGTTCTTTAGCGCGTAAGCGGCATCCATGGTTGCGCGTCTAAAGAGTGCATTTCCGCCCTCTTCGAGCAAAAAACTCACGACTCGACCATCACCGTCCACCGTTACTTTCAAATGCGTGACACCTTCTAAACCGATATCGCGGGCGCGCTTGGGATAGCGCTTGTGACGCTCAATCACATCAACGATTTCTTTGAGGGCGACAGCGGTCGGATTTTCACTTCCGGAAGAGCCTTGCGTCGACATGGCACTTTGTGCGCTTCCCACACTCTTTTGCACCGCCTTGGGCTTGAGTTCCGAGGGTTTCGCGGGCTTTACTTTCTTAACCACGGGCTTTTCAACCGGTGGTTTCATTTCTTTTTTAACAACGGGCTCTTCCTCTTTGAGCCTCACTTGCCAAACGCTATCGGGCACAGTCATCAAAACCCAATCGCGCTCAACTTGCAAGGGATTGGCACTTAAATCCACTTTGACAGGCAAGGCCGTTTTTAACGCAGCGTGTTGAGCGATCTTGAGTGGTTCAGAGAGCACCAGTAAAGACGAAAAACAAAGACCCAAAGTCAACATCGTTACAGAAAGCTTTGCCGCCAACGACGCTTCTTTTGCCTCTGAAATTCGACTTTGTGATGGTTTCGTCAACAATCTCATTTCTTTGCTCTTGTGCTGATAACAAAGCGACCTTCGTTTTTCTCTTTGGCCAAGTCCACCAACGAAACAAATCGATTAAAGGGTGCTTTGCTATCCATGTGAATGTTTAAAACACTTTCCTTTGTACTCAACAATTTTTCTTCAATGTCTTTTAAAGAAATGGATTTGTTATCCATCCAATAAGAGCCGTCTTCACGAACAAACACACTGATTTGTCGATCGGCACGTTTGACTTCAGAGACCTTACTTTCGGGCAAAACAATTTCCAAAACCGGACGCGAAAAACTCATCGTTAAAACAAAGAAAATGATGAGCATGAAAAGACAATCGATCAGTGGCGTCAAATCGATCTGCGGCTCTTCATCCAAAGGCGAAAGACCGGAGGGCATGAAAATACTCATACGCCCTCCCCTTCTGATGCCGATTGCCCATGATGCGCTTTAACACGTAAGCGTTGCATCACTTCTAAGGCGCGATAGCTGTGCTCGACGGCCTCAATGTGAAAGCCTCTGAACTTCAGCATCAAAGCGTAATAGACCATCAAAGTAGGGATCGCCACACATAACCCCATCACCGTCGTAATTAACGCTTGCCAAATACCGCTTGCCAGAACTTCCGTGGAGGCCATCTCGGTAAAGGAAAGCGATTGGAAAACCGCGACCATGCCAAAGACCGTGCCCAACAAACCCAATAAGGGCGAAATAACGCTAATTAATTTGAGCCAACATAAGCCATTGCTCACACTTTTAAAGTTGCGATGGAAAAGGTAAGCGACTTCAGCTCGAACGTCATCGGAGTGAGCACCGTGCGTGGCCACAATGTCGTAGATGATCCGAATCAAGGGATTCGCGTTTTTACGGTCCAAGTCTTTCAGACAGCGATCTTTCCCGTGCTCTAAATCCAAAAAGTCACGACGGAAATTTTTCCAAACGCGCGACAAATACACCGATAACCAAACGGAAAGATAAACGGCATAAAAGGCCACTAAAACCAATGCCACGCCCGCCGGCCCCAACAATTCATAAAGAGACTCGAGGTTTTGCATTTTTTAACCTATTGGAAAATGGATTTAAATGCTTCAACGGCGTCTTGGCAGTCTTTTTCATCGGGGTGAGAGGCCGCCGCTTCCCAAACGGCTTCGCGTTCAGGCGTGTAGTGAGCGGAATTTTGTCTAAATTGTTTCATCAAAATCGGGCTTAGTTTCCCACGGCAAAGAAACGTTCCTTTTAGCGTATTGTTTTTCTCATTGCCCACGATTTTTTGGCATTGGGCTTCAAACCACGTTTGAGCCTTGGGTGACGTCGGATCACCTGTCATCGTTGAAAAAATGCCTAACGTTTTATTGTGAATCAAAGGCAACAATTCGTTTAAATCCGGTGGCAAGCCACCCTTATCACACCAAAAGCCCACGATCACCGTGTCGCTATCCTTAATGAGTGCAGGGTTATTTTTCACGTCTAACGTTCTCGATAACTTCATCGTGGGGTAAGCGGCAACAATCGCTTGGGCGACTTTGTAGGTGTTACCCGTCACAGAACTCACAACCAGTACCGGATTTTTCATTATGCGTTCTCCTTCGTGCCAAATTGATTCTTTGCGTCCATGAAACCCTTTTTCACGGATTCAATCAGTTGATGATTTTCGCGACCGACATAAACACAGAAATGCAACTTTTCGTCTTTGCCGAAAAATGCCACGTAGTGGGATTCACGTCCCATAAAGGGCATAGAAATAAACGCGATTGCACCCAACGCATCGGCATTGATATGACCACCCACGACAGCGTCTTTGGACAAAATGTTGTAGTAGCCCATACCGCGTTTACCGGCAGAGAGCTTTGAAGCAATTTCAAAAACGTGACCTTCGTGAAGGATAAAAAGCGTCACTTTTTCCCACGCGCTCATGGCTTCCCAAAACTCATCAAACACTTCGATATTGCGCGCAAAAACGCAGTGATCAGAACCCAACATTTGGGCAGCTTTGAGATCCGTGCAACCGATCTCTTTTGCAATCAATCCAAGCGTCACAGGACGCTTGGCATTCATC
>DBFZTP010000130.1:0-2746 GCA_048520025.1 Candidatus Aphodousia sp. | reverse complement strand
ACTTGAAAATTTTGTTTTAAAGTATGAAGTGACTACAAACTTATGTTTAAAGTAACTCCAGAGTTTTCTTGTCAATTCATGCTCAAGTTTTTCAAAATTTACATCAACTCAGTCGCTTGTTTCCCAACCATCTCGTCGATCACGATTTCAATGACTTCGACATAGTGAAGTTTTGCCTGCGCTTCTTCTTTTGCTTTGTCCATATAATCGGCCGAGAATTTTTGAGATAGAGCCATCAGTGCATCCATTTTCTTTTGATCGTCAGTGACGACATTGACCGTTCCCTTAACAATGACACTCTTAAAGTGACTCGTTAACTGTTCAGGAACGATTACATCTTGACCAATCACGCAGAAAGAGACTTTAGGATTGGTTTTGACAATCTCAGAGCGGGCCCCCATAGGGGCACCGTGAATGTAGATTGCTCCTTTGTAGAGAACGAAGTTCACAGGCACTGCATAAGGCGTATTGTCAGAATCAACCATCGAGAGAACGCCACCCGTGGCGTTGAGAAGAAGATCAAAACAAGCCTCGATAGGCAACGCTTGAAGTTTACGGCGCATGGGATGCTGCATCATCTATTCCTTAAATTTGGTGAGCTTTTTGCAAAAAAGTTAAAAAACCTTGAGCGGCGTCTTCACAGTAATCAATAACCTTTAAAAAGGCTTGATCATTACCATAATACGGATCGGGAACAATGGTTTGTTCCGATTGCTCTGAAAAACGCATGAAAAGTTCAATTTTGTTGCGGTATGCATCCGGCACAATTTCTTCCAGAGCTCGCAAGTTCATCTTGTCCATGACAAGAATCCAATCGTACTTCACGAAGTCCTCTGATGTGATTCGACGAGCAACGTGAGCCGAGAGATCGTACCCTCTGGTCTTTGCAAAACGGCAAGAACGCGGGTCAGCCCCTTCGCCGATATGGTAGCCGTGCGTACCGCAAGAATCAATTTCAAACTGATCTGAGAGACCCTTTTTTGCCACCAAGTCTCTAAAGACAACTTCAGCCGTGGGAGAGCGACAGATATTGCCCGTACATACAAATAAAATCTTTAACATTATTAATTCCTTTTTTTGTTGTTATTCTGATTTACTACCCGTTCATTTTAGGGCGTTTGTAACAGCAAAGATAGCAATCATTTGTACGCAAACGTAAGTGTCTACAAAAAACTAAGGCCTTCTGATTAATGCCCGATTAAACGAGTTAAATCAAGGGATTGCGCTTGGTGATCAAAAAAGCTTCGAGCATAGAAAATCACCATCATGACAGAGGTCATTGCGGCAGCCGAGACAATCATAAATTGCACAACCAGTTGATAGCGAACTGCCAACAAAGGCGAAACGCCGGAGAGAATTTGACCGCTCATCATGCCCGGCAAAGAAACCAATCCCACTACCATTAATGCGCTGATCGTTGGCATCATGGCAGCCCCCACGGCTTTTCGCATGAGGGCTTCACAAGCCTCTTTCGGGCTCGCCCCCAAAGCCAACAAGGCTTCAACATGATGACGCCGGGCACAAAGTTCGCTTGCAAAGCGCTCTGCCCCCAAAGCTGCAGCATTCATCGAATTGGCAATCACCATACCGGCAAGCGGAATTAAATATTGCGGGGAGTACCAAGGATCAACATCAATGACCACTTGAGAGACAAAGAAAAGCGTGAGCGTTGTGGAAATCAAAATAGAGATAAAAGCAAAGTAAGCCACGCGCTTTTTATCATCTTTGTTTTCCTTTTGTCGCCCTGCAGCGGTGTGAGCTGCCAGGATTACCATCAATACCATCAAAAGACCAATGAGTAACGGTTCGTTGATTCGAAAAACCGTCACAAGAACGTAGCCCATAAAAATGAGCTGGACAGTACCACGCACCGCACCGATGGCTAAACTCTTCGTGAGTCCTAAGTGTTGCCAAGTACTGATGGCCATCGCCACTAGCACCATGCTGGCAGCCAACACCAATTGAGAAAGTGATAAATTCAGTGTCATTCTTTGGCTCCGCGATAGCGTTGATAGGCGTCTAAAAATTCTTGAGTGCGTTGCCTTTTAGGATGATTAAAGAAGTCATCGCAACTAGCCACTTCTACCAATTGTCCTTGATCAATCATGGCAACATGCGTGGCCACTTCTTTGACTTCATTTAAATGGTGATTGACCATCACAATCGTGTGGCTCTTATGCAAAGACTTAATCGTGCTGACAATCGTGTTGGCGTTTTCAATATCAAGAGATGCCGTCGGTTCATCTAAACATAAAACATCGGGCTTTTGCATCAACGTTCTGGCTATCCCCACACGTTGCTGCTCCCCACCACTCATTTTCAGGGCATTACGGGATAAATCCTCTTCGCCAAGACCCACGAACTTTAAAGACTCCAGCATTCGAGAACGAATCTCCGATTCATCCAATGGCTCTGAATATTTCAGCGCCAATCTCAAGTTAGTTTCTACCGTGCCCTCAAAAATTGCGGCATGCTGAAAAACAAACCCAATACGATGACGCAACGCTTGAACATCGTAGGACTCAATGGACTGACCATCAAAAATAATATTGCCAGCCGTTTTGATATTTAAACGATTCAAAAGGCGAACAACCGAACTTTTTCCTGCGCCACTGGGGCCTACAAAACAAAAGCAAGCTCCCCTGGGTATCGTTAACGTCAGGTCATCAAGAACCTTCTTTTCTTCAGTATGAAAGCATGCATGGTCAAAGACAAAAATATCACCCATGATTTAACTCTGTAATTA
>DBFZTP010000129.1:0-6752 GCA_048520025.1 Candidatus Aphodousia sp. | reverse complement strand
TGACTTCTTTCGCAAAGTTAGCGGATTGTTCAATAACAGCCGGTGCAATATCCGTGCGTTCTGCAAGACTTTTCACAAGCTTTTCAGAAAGCTTGTTACAGGTCTTTTCATTAATAATATTTACACGGATTTTTTGTGGAGGAACCTCGACTTCTAGACACATCGCAAAGCGGCGTAAATACGCAGTGTCCATTTGATCAATGGAATTGGTAATCCAAATGACAGGACATTCGTTCGTTTCTAAAAGTTTATTAATAAACCCCTTATTAGGGTTGCTTTGTTGAAAGTTAAAGATGTCATAGTTTTGGAAGATATCTTGAGCTTCATCAACGAGCATGACACTATTTTTTTTCTTCTTGAGCATTGCCAAACACCGCATGAGACTGACTCGTCGATCGTGAGTCATGTGGTCAGAGTGTTCAACAACAGGAGACTCAAAAAGATTAGCACCAATATGAGAAGCTATGGCTTTGCTTAATTCCGTTTTACCTGTACCGGGAGAGCCGTAAAGAAGAATATTGATTCCCTTTTTCTCTTCATCTAATGCAGAAGCGAGAAACGTTGCTGTTTGAGTCAACTTCGGATTTAAGTACTCAAAATTATCAAGCGTTAACTTGCTGTTGTGACTTTCGGTTAAACTCAGGCCCAAAAGAGAATTGACTTCTTCGTTTTCATTTAAGAATCCATTACAGAAGTCATACTCAAAATCAAAGAAGTCTTCTAAATCATCGTTGTCGGTTTTAAAACCGTCAAAGAAGTTGTACTTTAACAACGTACTATTTCGTTGAAAGGCGTTCTTAAAATCTTCCATGCTACAGTCACTGATAGAGCATAAAAATTGAGCAACATAGATGTCATTTTGAACTTTGCGATTCGTACGCAAAAGCGGTAACTTCAAAAGTTCCAAAATGCTTTGGTTTCGACCATAAACGTTTATGACGGCAGCAACGACCAAAATTAACTGCTCAGCTTTGGTCAATTGAATCGTACTTTCTAATAGCTTTAAGTTATTAACAAAGCGCGGAGGTACTACAGGAGGGCGCTTAACGAACTCATCGTATAGACCTAATAAGATTTCGTGGAATTCTTTTTGTTCGCCACTCACGATGCCGTTATCACAAGGTTCAATTTCCTTGGGAATTAAGTCATTAATTTCCGAACGATTTAATAATTTTCCGATATCAAAACGGGAATGATGAAGACGAAGATCATTAAATTCATGATCAACATACATCCACGTGCCTTCAAAAAGTAAAGCAGAGACCAATAAAAACTGATACAAGCGGTTCATGCTTTCGTCGTATTGGTGCGACGATTCAGACAAATTACACTGAAACATTTTTGTCCTCTTATTTGTTTTTCGTTCAGTGTTTACTTTAATGGTGCATACATCAGTTATTGACGTAAGCAAGCTCGTTGAACTAGATGAAATCCGACTTTCTCAAACTAATCAAACAAAGTCAGCTAAAATTCCAAAATCAGATACAGAAGGCTAGAAACAATGGAACGCAAACGCCAAACAGCCCTAAACGGCGCTCTTCTATACCTACGCATTTTGGATAAACTCTCCGTTCACTCCAAAATGACGGCCGACGGCATCTTGCAAGCTTTGCTTGCCGATGGCCTTGCGGTTGAATTGCGAACTGTGCAACGTGCTCTTAAAGCCATTGTTGAATCTGACTTTTTACCCGTAGAGTGTGATAACAGCTCAACGCCTTACGGCTATCGCTTAAAGAAAACCACCAATAGTTTGCACCTTGGAAGCCTTTCACCCCACGAAGCATTGTTACTTCGTTTGGCGCAAGATCAAATGCGCTACCAGTTGCCCACTCGCTTAATGAAGTCCATGAACGGTCTTTTTACCGATGCGCTCTATCATATTCAAACGCATCCGGGCGAGCCTGAAGCACAATGGCGCAACAAGGTGCGGGTGGTGCCGACCTCTCAAACGTTTTTACCGGCAAGCATTCACAATTCGGTTTTTGAGTCCATCTCAGAAGCGCTCTATGAGCAACGCATGATTGAGGTGAAGTACTATAACCAAGAGCGTCAGAATAAGACTGCGCGTGTTATGCCGGTAGCATTGGTTCAACAAGGTGTGCGTCTTTATTTAGTGTGTCAGTTTGAAGGGTACGATAACTACCGACACTTAGCCTTGCATCGGATTGAATCTGTCAAATTGCTTTTTGATACGTTCATCTATCCGAAAGACTTCAATCTAACGCGATACATTGAAGACGGATCCTTCGGATTTAGAACGGGACGCAAGGTGCGAGTGACCTTAACGCTTGATCAGTCTCTGGGTGATTACTTTGCCGAAACGCCCATTTCCAAGGATCAAATCCTTACTTGGAACGATGATCGTACAGAAGCTATCGTTGTGGCTTCGATGCCTGAAACCGAGATGATTAACTGGTTTATTGAAGGGCAGGGGAAGCCCTTCATTATCAAATCCCATATTGAAGTCGTTGAAGGTGAAGACAATTAACCGTTAGGGCAACAAAAAAGGCCAAATATCAAAGTCGTCATCGTCTTCTTTTTCGGTTGAGCCATCCTTTTTCTGGGTGGCTTTCCCTTTTGAAGAGGCGGACAGACCCAATTCCTTTTCAAGAAAGCGCTTCACAATCAATTGCGAGAGCGCATTGATTTTCTTTTGTTGCTTTTCAGTGATGCCTTTGGGCTGTTGTCGGAGCATTTTTAACAGAAACTCGTAGTCTTTTTTCGGGTCATCATCGTTATATTTGTTAGGCTCAAACGCCCCGTTATTGAACATGTTGACTATCATGTTTTTTGAGAAAAACTTCATGTCAACATCGTCTTTTTTATTCGCACGCTCTTTCAAATGCTCGTAAAGCTTTAAGAAGGATTCCTGAAGTTTGACTTCTGTTGTTAAGTCATCCACTCCAAACTTTTCAATGCACTTACTTCCAATCGGAAAAAGAACATTGCCGGTCTTGGTGTTCGTGATTTCATGCAGGTATTTAAGCCCTACATGACCGCAGACACAAATGGATGAGCAGCTATTGTCGATGTCGCCTCCCGTAAGTACCCATTCTGTTACCGCTTCTTCCCAAATTCCTGAAGCTGAGTTAGCAATCACAACCGCCGCTAATTGATCAAACGTTCCTGACATAATTTAATTTTCCTTATGAACCGTAATGAAGTCTCAACCAATCCCAAGCCTCATCGACATTAAAGAGTTTGCGGGCTTGATCGAGTTCTTTTAATGAATCGGGCAAATAGAGCTCAAACTTCTCTTCACTGGTACCCCCGTTAAACCCCACCAGTTCAACATCCTTGGGGCAGCCATTTGAATAAATTTTTGAAAAAGTCATTGCGCACTGAGCAATGGAGCTGTTTCTGACCGAAATCACTCCGTAAAAATGAGCGGCAGGTAGACTTTCTTGCCGTAAAAGCGCGACTAAGGTTCTCGTTCCTTTATCGCTTAACCATGGGAAAATGAGCGTTTCATGACCGCTTTCAATCATGTGCTTGGAGGTCAAATGAAACCGACGATAAAGTGCTCGTGCTTCTTTAAAGAAATCCAAGGCACGGGAATTACAGAAAACGGGGAGATCGTCACTCTCATAAAGTCGCTTCATTTCATCTCTTACTCTTCGATGAACATTAAAGCCTTCGCCCGAAACCACGAGAACTGAACCTCGTTTCGTAGGCGTCATTTCAACTTCATGCTTTTGGTGGTTAATGGAAACAATTGCCCACTCTTTGCCAGCCATAATGATTTCCATGCCTTGGGTTAAACCGCCTGCCGTATCAATGGGAAATGTGCCGATCACTTTACCGAGTCCCTTAAAGACGTATTCTTGAGGCGTTGGAAAGGCAGCATAGAATTGATAATGTCCCACCACTTTTTCACCCACGTCACCAATCGTTACCGAGGTCTTTGAAAGTTTTGTCAAAAGACCGACTTTCACCATTTGTTTGATGAGTTCAGAAAACATTTGAGGCGTCACCTTCTGAAAGGCCCCCTTATGACACAAGACTCGGTAAAGGTCGATGGGTTCAGCGCATCCGTAGTGCACGATCGTGGAGAGCGTTTGCTGAATAAGCGTTGAGAAGTGATAAAGGCTGTCATCCATGGGTTCAGCCCACTTTTGAAGCATTAAGTTAATCACGGCAACGGACTGAAAAATGCCCAATCGGAACTGATCTTGAAGGGTCAAACGCTGTTGATTGGGTTCAATTAAAAATAATCGACATAGGGCTGCCGAGCCACGACGACCGGAGCGACCGAGTCGTTGACGGAAACTTGCTACCGAACTCGGAGCATTAATCTGTACGACAGAATCAACATGACCGATGTCAATCCCCATTTCAAGTGTTGATGTACAGACTGCGGTCGTTGGCAGTTGTCCCTCTTGAAGTCGCCTTTCCAAACTTTCTCGAATGGATTTGGCTAACCGTCCGTGGTGAGCAAAGTATTCATTGTCAATTTCTCGGATCTGGCAACAACGACGAAGCGCATTGGCAATTTCTTCGGTTTTCGCACGGCTGTTGCTGAAAATCAGGTTAGATTGACCGTGGGTACAGCGATAGAGGTCAGAGAAGACCACCGGAACATCGTCTTCTGACGGACGGCTCTCAATCGAAATGTCCGGCGCAATGTCAGAGTAAGCACGAAGCTGCAACTGCAGAGACGACTTCACTGCGGTTGAATTCACAATAACGCCGGGAAAATCGCCTTCGGGGCGTAGGAATGAATGCACGGACTCCAAATCACCCAGTGTGGCGGAAAGCGCAATGCGCGGCACCTTTCGGTCAAGCATAAAGTCCAATCGGTGCAACAACGACTGTAATTGACAGCCTCGCTCAGTGCCGACAAAGGAGTGAAATTCATCAATGATGACGTAACGAACGTTTTTAAATCCCTTTTGGCACCAGCTCACCGGTTTCATGAGCATGGACTCCAAAGATTCCGGTGTAATCAAAACAATCCCTTCCGGAGATCGGGCACAATCCATTTTCCCACTTTGACTCGCATCGCCGTGCCAAGGCGTAATTTTTAAGTTCGTGATTTCGGACAACGTTGCAAGACGCCTGGCCTGGTCATTAATCAGTGCCTTTAGGGGACTGACATAAAGAATGCCGACACTATTATGCGGAGGCACTTGTAAAATCTTTGAGATTGCGGGCAAAAAGGCAGCTTCTGTTTTACCAGCAGCCGTTGCGGCCGAGATCACCACGTCTTGATTGGCTTTCAAGACGGGCTCTGCGGCCATTTCTTGCACTTCGCGCAACTGCGTCCATTGCTGATTCCAAATCCAACGTTGCACTAAAGGATGAAAACGTTCAAAAGCAGAGGATTGACTCATTTAAAACTCCAACGTACTCATCATTTCGAGGTCATCATCAAACTTTTCAGTCTCAGACGGCGCTTTGTCAATCTTGTGTTCAATTTCAGGACGAGGGTTTAATGTCTCATTCTCCGTTGGCGCTTTTGCTTTTGTCATTGATGGAGTCGATTTTTCCAAAGGAACACCGGAGAGACGTTCTTCTTCAATCTTGAGGCTAGGTAACAAGTTCTTCCAGTCCAAAGAAGGGTTTTGTTCAAGGACACTCAAGAAGTCAATGAACGCTTTAATCGTGGTCCGAGGCGTTCTGAAATAGGCTTCGCCCACATTTTTAAAGCAATGCGTTAAGAACGCAGAAAGCGCTTCGTCCGGGACTAAGTAGCGACTTTCGTCACCCGAAGCAAACACTCGGCGAAGGTTATGCAAAAGCACCAAGAGTTCTTCCGGGGATAAGTTCACCAAATGCAAAACGGGGGTTGTGTAATCCGTCACACCTGCCGTCTTAGCAAAACGATTGTCTGCCAAGCGCGATTGAAGCGCTTGATAGCTATAAAGGCCCTTCGTGGGGTGAGTCAGGAATTCGGGAGTTCCGCCCATCACAAATCCCATGGAGTCAGACGTCCCTTGAAGACAGTCATTGAGCATACGAAGGATTTGCTCGTAATTATTTGTGCGAGACTGCTTTTGGTGAAGTTTGAACAAATTCACCATTTCATCCAAACAGATTAAAAGTCCGTTGTAACCGGCCTGCTTCACAAAAAGGCTCAATAACTTCAAGCGGTCATAGACATTGCTGTCATCCACAATGCTTCTGACGCCCAAGGCATCTCTTGCTTCTTTTTTGGTTGCAAATTCGCCCCGCAGCCAACGAAGTGCATTTTGTTTGAGGACTTCATTGTCATTATCAAAACCAATCCAATAAGCTTCAATTACTTGTGCAAAATCGTACCCACCCACAAGCTCCGACAAATGGGCCAATCGAGTGCCAATCACGTTGCTTACTTCGCAATTTTGACTTTTAGCCTCTTCTCGAGCCAATGTAATGAAACGCTCAACAACACTGGCAAGCGCTTGACCGTCAGGTTTTGCTCTTGTGGCACAATTACGAGTCAGTTCCGCATAGAGGTTTCTTGCATGGCCGCTTGTGGAATACAGTCGTCGATCGGGCGACAAGTCGGCTTGAAGCGTCACCAAGCCTTTCTTTAAGGCAATCGCACGAACCAATTGCAGGAAAAAGCTCTTTCCGGAACCATATTCTCCGATGACCAATCGAAAAGCAGCTCCGCCATCCATAATGCGGTCAATATCGGTAATTAGAGCTTCAACTTCTTTAACTCGACCCACTTGAATGTACTGAAGGCCATTTTTCGGAGTAACCCCGGCGCGCAAGGACTGCAAAATGGCATCACGGTCTTTGGAGCGAATCATCATTTTCTTTTC
>DBFZTP010000128.1:0-20076 GCA_048520025.1 Candidatus Aphodousia sp. | reverse complement strand
CTCCTATACCCCACAAACACATTACTGTTTTTACAGATGGAACAAAGAGCGACGGACTCATATACCGTCGATCGCCAACAAACATAATTGCTTCACTGCACTTAACTTTCATTTGTACCAAAACGTCATGCAAAGCTTGATGATAGGTGGGAATAGTTCCCGTCATTTGGTAACTTAAAATATACGAGTACGGGATACCCAATTGCTCAGCTAATAGTTTTAGCTCAGGTTCTGATTTCTGACCGATGATGATAACTGGAATTCCATTCTTTCGGATGTAGCGAAAAACTCTCTCTAAACCATCATATAAGCGAAAGTCATAACAATTTTTATCAGACTTCGCTACTACACCATAAACAAGCATTTGATCTAAAACGAACACTATACAACGATATGTCATAACGCCTACTCACTATAACAACTTGAACTCATAACTACTATTTCTAACTGTTTCTGCTATCTCATCAAAACGCTTATCCATAGCTATCCTATCTCTAAGTCCCTCAATATATTCCGCACCATAGCGTGATACTAACTGATGATTTCCTCTTGTGTTTTCATGATTATTAGTATCCGAATCGTTGTATTTAAGAACGTAAAGTTTTTTCCCTGCATTACAAGTTCCTATTGCGGCATGCATTGTCCCACCTGTCTCACTTGTTTGTAAAACAACAGTTGCCAAAGATATCCCTGTTTGTAAGCGATCTCTCGATACAAGACGGAAGTTCGTTGCAGGAGTTCCAACTTCATATTCAGAAATTAACAATCCTCCAGATTCAAGAATCTGTTCAGCTAATTCTGAATTTTTTTTTGGGTAAACAGAATCAAGACCATTGCCTAATATAGCAATGGTTTTGCCTCTGTGTTCTAATGCCGCCTTATGCGCAACAGTGTCACACCCCTGAGCTAGTCCAGAAACAATGCAAAAATTTCGTTCTACTAATTTCTTAACTAAAAAATTACCAGCTAATTCTGCTTTAGGTAAGCAATGACGCGTTCCGATTACTGCAATACTATCCTTACCTAATAATTCAAGATTCCCCTTATAAAAAATCAAAATCGATGGATCATTTTTCCCTGACTCTGATTTAATGTCTCTAAACTTTTGAGGGAATGCGGATTCCCAATAGGATAGTGTTTGTATGCCAAAAGAGTTAGAGCGATTCAATATATCATCTGCCCGTTGAAAAGCGGTAACCATGTCATCAGAAGTTATCAACGCCTTACCTGCATCTGTTTTTTTATAAATTGAGTTATTAACGAGTAAATCTATTAAATCGGCATTTTCAATTTGACCTTCTGACGCATTTCCTAACTTTAAAATTGCCTGCTTCCCAATGCCCGGAAGCGAGTTTAATGCCAAAATTTGTAATGTTGTCAAAGCCATCTTAAACTCATAAGGTATAAATAATATAGGGCGTGTTCTCTTTTTCTTATAACAACAAGAAAAATAGTAAACAAAGACTCTTTATCGAACAAAGCTTACCTGATCAATTTTAATTTGGGTAGATGTATGATTTCTTACACAAATTTTGATACATCTAGAGCATTCAAGATGCTTCAAAGACAATGCATATTGAATCATTGGCCGATGATTAATCAAGAACTTTATTATTTCTCGATGATTAACTACTACCCTAAAACCTTAGGAATGTCCAATATTGAAAATATAAGAAGTAGTCAAGAATTTGTTTGGACGTTCAAAAATAATAAACAAAATGATTGTCAAAAACTAGAACACGTGCGGAATATTGCAATAGGTTGGTTTCAACAACTAATGTTTTCCGTTTTTGGAAGAGAGCTGTGTCCTTACTTCACTTTTGTAAGTGTTCATGCTTCAAATCAAGAACTTACAAAATTACGATTCGAAGAGTTTTCAGAAAATATGTGTCATCTTCTTGGTATGGAAAATGGATTTAAATACTCAGTAATTACTAAACCAAGGCAAGCAATTCATACAGGAGGCTCGACAGAATGTGTTATCTCTTACGACAAAGATTTTTTTAGAAATCGTTTAATCCTTTTGTTTGACGATGTCAAAACAACAGGGGGCTCTTTGATTAAATACAAACATTTTTTTGAAAAGTTTGGAGATAATAAAGTTGTGTGTGCTGTTACATTGAGTGAAACATGCTACGACCTCATGAAAAAACATCCCATCAAACAGTATTTAAGGGCATAAAACCATGTTATTTTCCACTCCTGTATTCAATCTGTCTCACAATAATGACTATGTCGAAGGCGTGCAAGCTCTCCAAAATGGTGATTATACCCAAGCAGAAAAGAGCTTTAGACTCGCAGCGAAAGAAAAACATCCCAATGCTCTTTTTAACCTTGCCCTAATGAATCTACATGGTTTATTGGATTACTATGATCCAAATGAAATTCTTGAAAATCTAAAATTAGCGAAAGAAGTTGGACATGAAAGAGCAGGACTCCATCTACAGACATTTGAAGAATTCGCAACAGCTCCGCTAGATGATAATGAACTTCTACATTTAGTTGAGAATTTCTTTGAATCTAGTCCTTATTCTCGAATAGCATTTAGTGGAAGTTTCACACTCATAGCCTGTATTTTAATGGAACGACAACTGTATTCAATGACAAACCCAAAGGGTCTTTTGCAGTATGAAATTGAAAGTGCTTACAGTGCAGATAATGATTTTGTCACAGTCTTTTTAAATCGATTTAACATCCCAAGGGCTTTTTATATAAATAAAAGTGCTGTTGCTTATGTTGAGGAAGATGTCGACAGAGTTACCGACTTTTTTAATCACTTGTCATTCATTCAGCGAAAATGTATGTCATCAGATCAAACAACGAGAGACAATCAAATTATGTACACAAGGTGCATTGTTCTAGGGCATCTTATTAATGTCGCTTTAGGAAAAGAATTAACGCTTCCTGGATACCATACATTTTTTAAGGCCTCTCGTAACTGGGAAACGACCGAGATAAAATAAAATTTAATTAATTTCAATCTCAAACAGAGTTGCTAAAACAAGGGGTGTGTATGTCACTTTTAAATTTCTTTACTAAAAATAATCAATGCGATATAGAAGATATCATTAACGAGTATGGGTACGAGCTGTCTATTGGTATTTTTGCAGACATTGTACGATGTTCTTTTGAAGATAATTTCGATAAAAAAATTTCTCAACTTGCTGATTTTATTAGCAATGAGATCAGCTGTGCTAAATGTGGAGATGAATATGCACATAATTTTGCTGTGCGCACTGAAGAATCTGAAGCATATCGATTCTTGATCAAATATAAAACCGAAGAAAACAGTCTCAGTTCTAATTATGATGCCCAAGATGTGCTAAATGAACTATTCATCCAAGCATTTGCTAAATTTGGTTCCAAGCTCCGTTGCGATACCGTTGAAAGAATTCTTATTCTTGAACATCAGTTAGCCCTAACCTCCTTAAACTTCAACAGAATATCTTTGAGTTCATCAGAACTAATTTCTTACCAGATGAATGAACGGGATAGGATCACTAAAGCAGCATCAGATCTTCTGTCAAAGAACGAACGACTTGCGAAAATTACCTATAAAGCTTTTGCTGTGGGCCATCCGAATCATTGAATCCCAAACGAGATAATATTGAACGTGATCGAACAACAGATTATTCCAATATCCCCAGTTCAACACCTAAAGCAATACCTAATTGGATAGATTGCAAGTAAAGGTTATTGGAGGTTACTACATTTTTAATGTATCGCGGTTGCATGATCTATCACAAAAAAATTAGTAAGTTAAAAGTTCACAGAATGTATTTACTAAAATTTTATGACTGTCTTCAAAGTTATCGGAACAGTTCTCAAGACTAGTGTCTTGGCAACAAAAGTCGCTTATAACACAGCCGGTCTTGTTTACCGTGGTGCAAAAAGCACCATTAAAACTACCGTTGATGTTATTGATGATGTTCGTCATGAGAACTATGAACGAGCCTGTGATCGTGTTGCGTATAAAGTTGAACGATCTGTTGAAGGACTATGCAATACAGTTGATACCAGCATTCAAGTCTTGGATGATCTTTGCGAATCCGCTACGACTGACAAAAAATTTTTAACAAATCAAAATGTTCAGCGTCTCTCCCAAATAGCAACTGCCGGCCTTATCGCCAGTGGCGCATGTCAGTTGCTTGACGATACGAATTCATCCGACGGTCTTGATGCAAACGATTCATCCGTTTTACTGTCAAACAATATTGATCCCTCTATTGTTGAAAACGGGATGTTTATTGGAGATGAGTACGACCTACAATCTTTGATCAGTGCAGGAGAAGACCCGAATAGCACGCATATAGATTCAGAAAACATTGAACGTAGTATCGAAGCAAGAAATGAGTTTCTTGCCATGCATAACTACACAGAGGTTCCGGAAGGTTACGAAGTTCATCACATTGTACCGTTGAGCGAAGAAGGGGTTGACTCTCCTGAAAATATGATTTTAGTTTCTGAAGAAGATCACGAAACAATCACTGCTGCGCACCGTCAATACTACCGCTGGAATGCTTAAGCGCTCCACTTCACTACTTCATTTGGTTATTGATGCGTCGAATTTCGTAATTATCAAGGTTTCGCCAAATCCGCCACATCTGCTCACGTAATTTGGGCGTTGTTTGTTTTTGGTAATACTTAGGATTGGTTAAAATCGCTGCCAACCACACCGATTGCCACCGCTGAAGATTAGCGGCATGGGTTCCATAGTAATAACGCGCTGCCGCTTCAACGCCGAAAATCCCTTTGCCGAATTCCGCAATATTAAGGTACGTCTCAATGATGCGACCCTTGCTCCACGTGGCTTCCATCACCAAGGTCAAAATGATTTCTTGAGCCTTACGGATGTAACTTTTCTCGTGAGACAAAAAGAGGTTTTTGACGGTTTGTTGCGTAATGGTCGAGCCACCCGGCGCTGACTTATCATGAAAGACATTATTGATGAAAGCTCGGTACGTGGAATTCCACTCAATGCCACGGTGCTTTGGAAAGTGGAAGTCTTCCGCAGAAATGGCACTGCGAATCATGACATTGCTGATTTGATTGAGCTTGACCGGATAGTGACGAACCTTACCCAAACGCGCACGTTCGCTTTCAATGTAGGAAGACGTTGTGACGGGGTTATAGGCGTAGTAGACAACTTGGCCAATGTAGTAAGACTCAATGGCAACAACCAAACCCAATACCGCCCAAACGATACGTTTGATCCAAGGTTTGATTGTTGACCATTGACTTCGCATAGCAGTCCTTTACGGGACGTGACGCCCCACCAAGTCGTACTCTTCATTCGCCGTCACGCGAACGTTGACGATATCACCGGGATTTAAGTGACCGTCCGTTGTCACATAGATAATGCCATCGATTTCAGGGGCGTCCGCCGTTGTGCGACCGATAGCCACCCCGTCTTCATCTTCGCATTCATCAATGATGACCGGTAACGTTTGACCGATCTTGCGAGCCAAGCGTTCAGCCGAAATACGGCTTTGGACTTCCATAAAGCGTTCTCGATGCTCTTCACGCACTTCGTCTGGCAATGCACCCGGCAACTCATTAGCCGCAGCCCCTTCGATGGGAGAGTAGGCAAAGCAACCCACGCGATCGAGTTGCGCTTCTTCCAAGAAGTCCAAAAGGTATTGGAATTCTTCTTCCGTTTCACCGGGGAAACCGGCAATAAAGGTCGAGCGAATCGTTAAATCAGGACAAATCGAGCGCCAAGCCTTAATGCGTTCAAGCGTTTTTTCCGTGCAAGCGGGGCGCTTCATGGACTTTAAAACACGAGGATGCGCGTGTTGGAACGGGATGTCCAAATAAGGCAAAATCTTGCCTTCGGCCATCAATTCCACGACGGCATCAACATGAGGGTAGGGATAGACGTAGTGCATACGAATCCACATCCCCAAGTCACCCAATTCTTTGGCCAAATCCAAAAGCTTTGCACGAACAGCCTTTCCGTTATCCGTGAAATCAATCCCGTACTTGCGATCAACACCGTAAGCCGAGGTATCTTGGCTAATCACCATCAATTCTTTGACGCCTTGGGCCTTAAGAAGTTTGGCTTCGCGCAAAATCTCACCCACAGGACGACTCACCAAGGGGCCGCGCAATTGCGGAATGATGCAAAAAGCGCAATGGTGGTTACAGCCTTCGCTGATCTTTAAGTAGGCGTAGTGACTGGGCGTTAACTTAATGCCGGCCTTGGGTACCAAGTCGTAGAACGGATCGTGGGGCTTGGGTAAATGTTGGTGCACCAAGGAAATCACCTTATCAAATTCCCCGGGACCGGTAATACCTAACACATTGGGGCAAACATCATCCAAGTACATCGTGCCGTCCAAATGCTTCTTGGCACCCAAACACCCCGTCACGATCACGCGACCGTTTTCACGCATGGCTTCTTGAATCGCTTCCACGCTTTCGGCCACGGCTTCATTTAAAAAGCCACAGGTGTTCACAATCACCAAATCGGCATCGTGGTAGGAGCCCACCAAGTCATAACCTTCGGCGCGAAGCTCGGTCATGATGCGTTCAGAATCCACCAACGCTTTGGGGCACCCCATGGACACAAAGCCCACACGGGGAATTCGAGTCATTAGGCTTCTCCTTTTATCCAAATCATGGCTGCGTGTCGTCCCGTCGTTTCATCGCGACGGAAACTGTAAAAGAGATCGGCATTGGCGTACGTCGAATGACGAGCAATCACCGTATCGGTCACACCGACTTGAGCCAAAGCTTGCGTAGCAAGCGTTGTGAGCGAGGCTAAATACTTACCGTCGCCCTTGGCTTTAAAAGCTTCAGAGGCTTGAGGCAAATGTTCTTGCATGGCCTTTAAAACATCCGAGCCTGTTTCAAAATCATCGTCGCCGATACGCGGGCCCATCCAAGCCAAGTATTCGAGTTCACCGCCCAAACGTTCATTTAAGCGAGCAATCGTCTTTTGCAAAATGCCATCTGCAAGGCTTCGCCAACCGCAATGAACGGCGGCAACGGCCTTACCCGTCTTTTCAGTGATCAACACAGGCAAGCAATCGGCCACTTGCACCACACAAACCACACCAGGCGTCACCGAGGTGCTCGCATCGGCTTCGACTTCCAACTCGCTCGTTTCAGCATCCACGATCGTGGTTCCATGCACTTGTTTGAGCCACTTGGGGTCTGACGGCACCAATTGCGAGGCCAATTGACGATTCATCTTGACGCAAAAATCCACGTCACCGCAGTAGGCGCCGACATTAAAGCCACCCACGCCCGTCTTGTCACCGTAAGGGCCGGAGGAAACGCCACCGGCACGCAACGTCATTAAAGCGTCGACGTTTTGAGGACAAAGCTTGTCCCAATCGGGTTGCATAATTTCAAGCGCGGGTTTCGTTGCATCATCAATCATTTCTTATTCCTTAAAAACCGTGACCGGTTCATCCCAAGGGCCAAAACCCAAGGTATCCATTAATTCAATCATATCTTCAGGCGGCTCCACGAACCATTCCATGTGTTCTTGCGTTCGCGGATGCACAAGCCCTAAACGCGATGCATGCAACGCCTGACGTTGCATCATCGACAAAGGAGAATCCGACGGTAGTTTACCCAATTTTCCTTTATAGACGGGGTCACCCAATAAAGGAAGTCCCGCCCATTGCATATGCACACGAATTTGGTGCGTACGACCGGTATCCAAACGACAGGCAATCCAAGACACGGTCAAGGGCGTTTGACCTGCGCCCGGCACAAAAGCGGCATCCACCAAGCGCACATGCGTCTTGGCTTCTTTGCTACGCGGGCCTTGACCCACACAGAAACGCATGGGTGAGCGCGGATCGCGCATGATGGGTTCATCCACAAAGCCCGCTTCAGGAGCACGACCGTGGACAATTGCCCAATACTCACGCTTGACCGTACGGGCTTGAAGCTGACGAATCAAATCGGTTTGTGCTTCAATGGTCTTAGCGACCACCATTAAGCCCGAGGTGTCACGGTCCAAACGGTGCACGATGCCGGCTCGCGGCACATTCTTTAATTCGGGGTTTCTAAATAAAAGGCCGTTAAGGAGCGTATCGTCCCAGTGACCGGCAGCCGGATGCACGACTAACCCCACGGGCTTATTGACGACCAAGATATCGTCATCTTCATACACCACGTCTAAGTCCATCTCCACCGCTTTAAATGCAAGTTCTTCGGGAGACGGTTGAGCAACGACTTCAATTTCATCACCGGCGCTCACCTTTTGGCGAATCTTTGTGGCAACCTCACCATTAACGGTCACCGCCCCTTCTTCAATCCAACTTTGAAGACGTGCGCGCGAAATGGAAGGCATCAATTGTGCCAAGACTTTATCCAAACGCTCGCCCATCGCATCATCGGGAGCCATAAAAGCGGTGGCTTCGTCATACAGTTGTGACATGTAACTTTCCTTAACTTAATTACTTTTTAGCATTCGCCAGTCTGTTGAGAGCGTTATGTTTTCGCTATAATCCAAAAATATTGAATCTTTTTCAAACAGACATCCAATGGCCTTAACTTTACAACATTTGCGTCATCGCACCACGAAAATTCTTGCGATTGCTCTTTTAGCAAGTACTTTATCAGCCTGTAATGTTACCGAAATCGACATTACGTCTGATTGGGATGCTAAGCGCCTCTATGAAGAAGCTCGCACGGCAACCGATGACGGTGACTGGACGCTTGCCCAAAATTACTATTCTAAACTGGAGTCTCGTTACCCGTTTGGTCGCTACGCTCAACAAGCTCAAATTGATTTGGCTTATGTGTACTGGCGTGACGGTGAACCCGCTCAAGCTATCGCCGCTTGCGATCGATTCTTAAAGCAATATCCTAATCACGAAAATAGCGATTACGTGCTTTACTTGAAGGCCCTGGCAACGTTAAACGAACCCAACGGTTTGTTCTCCGGTCTCTTTAAGCAAGACATCGCCGAGCGTGATGCCGATGCTGCCCGTACCGCTTTTGATACGTTTAAGGAACTCGTCCAACGCTTCCCGGAATCCCGTTACGCACCGGAATCCCGTCGTCGCATGCACGAGTTGGTCTTGGCTCAAGCTCGTCATGAATTAAACGTGGCCGAATTCTACTTCGAACGCCATGCTTACTTGGCTGCCATTGATCGCGCCCAAAACGTGGTTCGTCAATTCCAACAAACGCCTTACTCGGATGGTGCCTTAGAGCTCATCAAGCGTTGTTACCAAGAGTTGGGTTTACCTGCGTTAGAAAGCGATATTCAACGCATTGTGGATGCTAACCAAAATCGCGAACGTAATGTTCAATAGTTTCGTTTGATTTTGCGCAAAAAGGAGCTTTCGGGCTCCTTTTTTCATATCCAAAAAATTCAACCATTTCTTACAATATTTCGAATGGATTCTTAGGAAAGGAAACTTGCTATGCAAAATGAAGCCATGAAGAATTTGTTGACGCGTCGCGCCATTCGCAGCTACAAGCCCGACGCCGTCCCTGAAGATGTTTTAGAGCGCATTTTGGAAGCTGGCACCTATGCTCCCAACGGCATGAGTCGACAAGCCTCCATCATTCTTGCCATCACCGACAAAGAAGTCCGCGATGAGCTCTCTGCCTTAAACGCAGAAATCTGCGGTCAACCGGGCACGGATCCTTTCTACGGTGCTCCGGTCGTTTTGGTGGTCTTGGCCGATCGAAGTGTGGCCACGCACGTTGAAGACGGCTCTTTGGTTTTGGGTAACCTTATGAATGCCGCTCACGCTGAGGGACTTGGCAGTTGCTGGATTCACCGCGCTCGTCAAGAATTTGTGAGCGAATACGGTCAAAAACTCTTAATGCGCTTGGGCATTGAAGGCGATTACGTGGGGATCGGTCACTGCATTTTGGGTTACATTGAGGGCGAGTACCCCGAAGCAAAGCCCCGTAAAGCCAATTACGTCTATCGCGTTTAATTAGCGTTATTGCCAAAATTTGAAATCGGGCCTGATTGTTTCAGGCCCTTTTCTTTTTTTTACAGCAACCTCCGTAAAGCCCCTGTTTTTAAACAGTGGATGTAAGGAGCAAAGTCGTAAGACTTTGTAAATCTATCAATTGAGCATATCGTTTTTTGATCTCTATTGATAAAATTGAAACCATGGAACTGATGCTCAACTACTCATTCGAACTGAAACTCAACACAGCTCAACGTCGTTTCTTAAGTCAAACGGCGGGAGCGGTGCGTTTCGTTTGGAATCATTTCCTAGCTGAGCAAAAAGCCATTCAAGAGTCTCGTAACACCGTCTATCACCAAAACAAAGAACGCGTTGAACAAGGACTAGATCCCTTGCCTCAACCGTCCTTGCTCTCCTTTAACGAGTGTTGCAAAGCGCTCACCGCTCTTAAACGAACGGAAGGTACTCAATGGTTAAAACAACCCATTGCGCAAGCCTTGCAACAAACTTTGCGTGATCAAGATCGTGCCATTCGAGAATCCTTTAAGAATGGCAAAGGTTTTCCACGTTTCAAGTCAAGAGATCATGGTGACAGTTTCCGATTGCCGCAACCTAAAAAAGAAGATATCGACGAAGCCAACGCTCGCGTCTTTGTCCCGAAGTTAGGGTTTGTGCGTTATCGAAAAAGTCGAGACACGGCCGAAGGACTTGTTCGTCAAGTGACGATCAAACGTGATGGGACGAAGTGGTTTGTGGTGATCACGAAGTTGATCAACTACACACCTATGCAGACACTTGCCGGTGAATGTGGGATCGATTTGGGCATTGCCCAAACCGTAACTACCTCAGATGGCAAGGTCTATCAAATCGATACCGATCGCATCAAGGTCATTGAAAAGCAAATCGCTCAAAAGCAGAGGGCTTTAAGCCATAACTACGAGGCTCGACGTCAGTTGGCGAAGTGTGGTTTAGCTCAAGCCTTTGATAAAACAAAACCCAGCCGCAAGCGTCGACGCTTGAAGGCGCAGATCCAAAAGCTCTATCAGAAACTTCGCAATATCCGTAAGGATTTCTGTCAACAAACGGCAAATACCATTGCACGCACGGTCGGGATGGTCTATGTCGAGGATTTGAAAATCCGCAATATGACAGCCAGTGCCAAGGGAACGGTAGAAGAACCGGGTCGAGGGGTTAAACAAAAGTCCGGCTTAAACAAAGCGATGTTGCGGTTTTCGCCTCATCAATTGGTTTCAAGTCTGGAGTGGGCGTTGCTCAAACACGGTGGCTACGTGACAAAGGTCAATCCTGCGTACACGAGTCAAACGTGCCCGAGTTGCGGTCATTGTGAAAAAGAAAATCGCCCTACGCAAGCGGAGTTTAAGTGCCGTCAATGTGGCTACGCGAACAACGCTGATGTTGTAGGAGCGATCAATGTATTAAACCGGGGACGGACAGTCCCTTCGATGCCTGCCCAGTGAACCAACGTTAGTTGGTCAGCAACAGGAACCCACCGAAGGTGGTGTACAGCATAAAACTGTGCACTACCTGTAGGAATCCTCTCGTTTAACGAGGGGAGGATGTCAAGCTTTGTCTAATTCAAAGAGTGCTTTCAGTTCCGTTTCAGACAAGTCCCCTACCCACGATTCACCCGTCGTGACGGTGAGATCGGCCAGTTCTTTTTTATTTTCGAGCATCTCGTTGATACGCTCTTCAAACGTGCCCTTCGTGATAAAACGATAGACCAGCACGTCTTTTTGCTGACCGATGCGATAGGCACGGTCTGTGGCCTGAGCTTCGACGGCCGGATTCCACCACAAGTCATAGTGAATGACAGTGGAAGCTTGGGTGAGATTTAACCCCGTGCCACCTGCTTTTAAAGACAAAATCATCACGCGCTGAGTGGGATCATTTTGGAAACGATCGACCATCTCGGCTCGCTTTTTCACCGTGACGCCCCCATGCAAGAAAAGGGCGTCTTCGTTCATCGTGCTCTTTAACCACTTCTGCAGGCGATCGCCCATCTCACGGTATTGCGTGAAGATCAAAACCTTTCGATCGGCTTCAAAGGAGCGCTCCACCAAATCGATTAAAAGGTCGCCTTTGCCGGAATCCGGGTACTCGTCATCGGTCTTTTGAAATTGCGAGACGGAATTACAGATTTGCTTTAACCCCGTCATGAGTTTTAAGACCAAACCGCGCTGCAAGAGGCGAATGTCCTCACCCGTTTCTTTGGCTTTCTCTTTGGCTTCTTCAATCTTTTCCAAGATGTCTTTTAGGTACTTCTCGTAAAGCACGGTTTGATCTTGACGAAGGGCAACAAATTGGTCTTGTTGAATTTTCTCCGGCAAATCCGAAATGATTGACTTATCTGTTTTCAAGCGCCGCAACATAAAAGGCGCGGTCAGCTTTCGGAAAGCGTCAATCACCGCGGGATCTCGTTCGGCTTCGATGGGTTTGGCAAAGTGATCCTTGAAGTCCTTCTGAGAACCTAAGAGTCTCGGTTGCACTAAGGAGAAAATCGACCAATATTCCATCAAACGGTTTTCAACAGGCGTGCCTGACATGGCAATCACCTGACGAGCCTTTAATTCTTTTAACGCTTGAGATTGAGACGAGGTGCTATTTTTAATCGCTTGGGCTTCATCAATCACCAAAAGTCGGAAGCGTTGGGTCTTTAACACTTCAATGTCCATGCGCGCCGTACCGTAAGAGGTGAGCAAGACGTCAAAGTCCGACTTCGGTAACTTACGCTTGGGACCATGGTAGAGCGCTACTTTAAGCGTGGGTGAGAATTTCTCGATTTCTCGCTGCCAGTTAACAAGAAGCGTCGTGGGCACAACTGCCAATACCTTCTCTTTTACAAGCTCCCCGTCTTCTTTAAGTTGCGTCAATGCCGCAATCACTTGAAGGGTTTTGCCTAAACCCATGTCATCGGCAATCAATGCGCCCATGCCAAGTTTGACGTTTTTAATGAGCCACGAATAGCCTCGTGCCTGATAAGGACGAAGCGTTGCTCTCAAGCTTGGAGGCGGTGGCAAAAGCGGCGCCTCATTGAGCGCTTTAAGTTTTTCAACGAGTGCTTCACTGCCTTTGATCTCAACGCCCTCAAATTCACCGCTTAAAACGGCTTGAAGTTTTTGCACCGGCGATAGCTTGGGCGGATTTTCAAGCGTGGCTTGAATCTTTTGAATCTCAATAGGATCAATGTAGATGTAGTCCGACCCGTTATAGAGAATTTCACCGGCGTGCGCCAAAAGCTCCTTAAATTCTTCATCTGTGAGCGGCTTCTCGCCCAATGTAACGCGCCAATCAAAGTCGGCCAAGCTATCCAAACCCAACATCTTCTTGCCGAAACTCGCATCACTTGTGGCCTTCGCGGACAACTTCGGGCTCAAAAGTCGCTTTAAGCTTGCGGGCATAGCCACCGTCACGCCCAATAGCGTCAGGTAGGGCGTGATCTCCAACATGAAGTCGGCCAACTCAGCGCGCTCAATTTTGAGGTTTTTTGCCTCTTTTGCGAGTTGCTCGAAAGGTTCGTAAAGGTCTGAGAGCGTTCGGAGAATATTTAAAACGGCCAAGCGATCATTGTCATATTTTGATGATGACAACAACGTTTTTAACATCACGGGCTTGGCGCCTTTGGTGCGCGCCATGATGCCAAAACCCACCGACACTTCCCCGTCTTTTAAACTCGTGAGTTTGATCAAAGGTTGCCACGGGTAAGCCCGTCCCAAATTCAAGACTCGGAAGTATTGCGCCAATGCGCGACCGACTTCAGCAGGCGCTTCATTTTGAACGTCAAGCGTGTGCGAAATTAAAAGCTTAAAGATATCGTTATCAACGTCACCCGCACCCAACATTGCATGTAATGTCGTAAGGGCGCCGGTTAAAAGCAGATAGACCTTTTCGATAGAAGTGAGCTTTTCTTCCCAATCGAGCTTAAAAATTTCATCAATTTCATCTTCTGCTGCGACAACCAAGTCTTCAAAAATCGCTTGTGTTTGGGGCAAATGCAGTGACGGTGTGAACCAAATTTGAGGTAAAAAGTCCGCACCTTGCGGGTTTTGCATCACGCAAGGCACAAACGCACGAGCCTCGTAAAATCGTGCTGCCAAATCAAAAACAATGCGCAAGGCTCGGGTGGAATTCGGTAAATATTTTTCTTCTCTTTGAGCGACGTACCAAAGCGACTCTAACACTCGGTCTTGGTTTGGGGACTTTTTCGTTAAAAGAAAATCAAAACTCTCTTTTCGAAGGGTTAAGTAAAGCGCGGGCTCTTCTTTGGTTTTCTTTAACGTTTCCAAAAAGGGCGACGGTGTTGGTCGCTCTAAAAGCTCAAGCTCTTCTTGACGCTCCCAACGGGCGCTATCCAGTGCTTTAAGGTGGCGAGTACGTGCTTTTAAACTTTGCTTAAACCATGTTCTTAAATCCGATTCTTGTGACTGAATAATGGTCTTCGGCAACAAAGACAAAAGCGTATCGCCCACAGGCTTAATGGTCTTTACGGGGAAATTCAAAAGGCTCGTCTTTTCCTTTGACGTTTTGATCTTAAAGCTTTCTAAGGGCGCCAAGAGTTCATCGAGCGTCAACGGGACTTCTTTAACGCTTTCCTCAATGCTGACGCCCTTATCCTTTAACGCTTCAATTAAATCAAAGCCCTTAAATAGGAAAATTGCAAAGGGATCGGCATCAATGATATCGGCTAAGCAGTAGATGAAACCGGCAATGTGTTTGCAAAGGTGTGCCGAGTCCGGACACGAACACCTCATCACAAGGTCTCGTGCTGAACGCGGGAAAAGTCGAATACCTAACTCTTCACAAATCTCTGCGACTTCCGGTGGCAACTCCCCGTCCAAAAGTCTTGCCGTTAAAAGCGAATCGGTGCTTAAACGATCAACGAGCTTTTGGCACTCTTCAATCGTCAGTTGAGGTAACCCCAGAACCACTTCATAAGGGGTATAGGCCGAGCCATGAACAAGGGCAATGAGGTCGTGCGTTTGGGAATCAATGCCCAAAAATTGAACTTTGCCGTGTACGTAATAAGATTTCCCGCGAGGCAAGCGATTAGCATGGTCGCAGTTTTCAAGGGCTTGCAACCAAGCCTGTCCCCACCATGTCTTTCCAATACGAACACGGGGCGCCATTAATAGGCCTCATGCGGATTATCTAAGAATGAATAAACGCGCGCAAAGTCTTGCGTACGGATCATGGGCGGTAAACTCTTAATGACCATTGAGCCGTAGCGCTTTTCAATCAAACGATTGTCACCGCAAACAATCACCCCATAGTCATTTTCGCTACGAATTAAGCGCCCCACCCCTTGGCGAAGGGTGGTGATCATTTCTGGCAACTGATGGCAAACAAAGGGATTCTTCTTTTGTTGTTCAAGCCACTCTTTTCTGGCACGCGCCACCGGCGTATCAAACTGCGCAAAAGGCAATTTATCGATGACCACCAACTGCAAAGCATCGCCCTTCATGTCCACGCCTTCCCAGAAACTCATGGAGCCCACGAGAATACCGTTATCGGCCTCTTTAAAGCGTTGCAGGAGTTCGGTCTTGGGACTTTCGCCTTGTACGCAAAGCGTGTAGTTGGCGTGCGCCTTCATGCGCAAGCACTCGGCAATGCGATCCATGGAGCGAAAACTCGTACAAAGGAAAAAGGCTCGACCGTGCGTTTTTTCAATTAAAGGCCACGTTTCTTCGACAAGCTTTTCGGCAAAATCGTCATCAAAGACACCGGGCAGGCCTTTGGGTAAATAAAGACGACCTTGGAGCTCGTAATTGAAGGGACTTGCCCAAGAATAGGTTTTCGTTTCTCCATCAAGCCCCAATTCGCTCAAGAAGTACGAGAAGTTATTTTGATCGTTGTCGTTTTTGGTCGAAATCGTTGCACTCGTAAAGACCCAGGCGCACGGCATGGTGCTTCGAGCTTTACGGAAACTTTCAGCAAGGGTTAACGGCGTATTGGCAAAAATAACGTTTTGCTCGGTATAGCGTAACCACAATACCGACGGCGTACCGTTGACCGTTTTAACGACTTCGGGCGATTGGAAAATCTTTTGCCAATTCTCAAGTCGCATTAAAAGTTCTGCGGCTTGCGCACCCACCAAGTCCAACTCTTCGTTGTGACCGGCAAGATCGGCGAAATATTTATTGATCTGGCCAAAGACAGAGAGCAATTCAGCCAAAGGCTCTTTAATTTCTTGGGCAAAATTTTCAATCGCTGCGATTTCCACTTCTTCATCGGGTTCAAGATGAAGGTTAAAACTAAAGGCTTCGTGGAAATTTAAGATGGCCTTTTTCAGTATCGTAAATTCGTCATCCCAACGAAGAGCGGAAGCGGCATAGGCCTTGGCTAATCGGCGCGCATCTTCAGAAAAGTCACTTAACTCTCGAAGCGAGAACATATCAGAAAAGTAATCAATCCCGATATCGGCTAACTTGTGCGCTTCGTCCAAAATAATCAAATCGGCTGCCGGCAACAGTTCGCCCATACTGTCGTCCTTAAGACTTAAATCCGCTAAAAACAAATGGTGGTTAACAACAACGACGTCGCTTTCCAAGGCTTTGCGACGTGCTTGCGTTAAAAAGCACTCTTCGTAGTGAGGGCATTTATTGCTCAAGCAGTTTTCTCGCGTACTCGTCACCAAAGGCCATAAAGGATCGCCTTCAGAGATCCCATGAACTTCATTGATGTCACCCGTTGTAGAAAATTTGGCGTGTTGACGAATTTTGTCGAGTTTGGGACCACTTGTGCGTTCGGGCAAAAGCCCCGATTGAATCAAACGCTCAAGGCGAAACTTACAGATGTAGTTAGCCCGCCCCTTTAAGACCGTGACCGTTACATAACGGCCCAACGCCTCTTGGATCAAATTGACGTCTTTACTAAAGAGCTGATCTTGAAGGGTTTTACTGGCGGTAGAAACAATCGTTTTTGAACCGGAAAGAATGGCAGGAATCAAATAGGCAAAGGTTTTCCCCGTGCCCGTCCCCGCTTCAACTACAGCAGTTTCGCGGTTTTCAATAGCTTCACCCACAGCTTGGGCGAATTCCACCTGACTCTCACGACGCTTAAAGCCCTCGATGTGTTTACACAGAGGGCCGTCATCGGCAAAGGTTTTGTCGATTGAGAGTTGGAATTCTTGGTTCATAGCTCGCTAGCAATTAAAAGAACTTACTGGCTTGATTGTTTTCAGCTTGACGGCGTTGAGCCTCTTCGCGCTCTTGGCGTTCTTTTTCGTAACGGGCTTGGCGAGCGGCACGATCGGCCTTACGCTTTTCAGCCTCTTGCATCATCTTGGCCTTGCGAGCTTCGTTTTCGGCAAGCTTCGCGTCATAGGCTTCAACGTTGGCCTTTTCTTGAAGTTTGCGCTCGGTTTGAGCCTTGATCTTTTGATTGCTCTTTTCGACCTTATCGGAAATGTCGCCACGTTTTTGCGGCATCAAATCACGGGTAACAGCACCCTTTTTACGGCGCTCTTCGGTCGTAAAAATACGAATTTGGTGATCGGCCGAGCGGATTAACTGATTGGCAAGGCGTTCGCGTTCACGCAAAACCTTTTCAGCCTTACCCATGCATTGATTGACAAGAATCTTCTCATTGCAAAGCGCCGTTTGGTGCAAACGAATCTTGGCACAACGTTGCAACTCTTCCTCGCCGACACGCTTAGCATTAATGGCTTCGGCCTTCGTCTTAAAACGCGGATCGGAATAGCGAGGTACCAAGGGGCTGGGCGCTACTTCACCCGCTTTCCAACCCAAAGACTCGGGCGTGGGACCTGAGGGCGCAATCAAGGGCCCAGCCATCACAGAACCGGCCAAAGACAAACAAACGAAAGAGGCAATAAGAGACTTCATTTCAATGGAGAATTTATTTAGCAAAAACAACAGATAAATTTTAATGGACTTCAGATAAAAAGTCTTTGAAAACCGTAACGAATTTCAATCAAACATACAAAACAGAGCAACCACTCCATGCGTGATTACTTCTTAGTTGTGAGCCAATGATCTATAAGTTGGAGACTTGTTATTGTTTATCACCTCTTCATCACGAAAGGCAAACATAACATATTCAAATCCAAATGCTATACGAGCAGTATATGATTTGAAACACAACAAGGAGTTGGGATCGGGGTCGATTATTGCTATTCAGTTTCAGTTGCTGAAACAAAAATATAGGATTGAAATGAAAGGTCGCCACTCGCGCGTAACTTATCGCAGCTCTCGACGACCTCTCGATTAAAGGCTAGCGCCTCTACTGAGGGTAGTACCTTGAACCTTATTTCAAGTCAAACAGAGCAAGTAAAAGTTTCAGTTGCTGAAACAGCAATATTCGATTGAAATAAAAGGTCGCCACTCGCGCGTAACTTATCGCAGCACCCGACGACCTCTCGATTAAAGGCTAACGCCTCTACTGAGGATAGTACCTTTAACCTTATTCCAAGTCAAACAGAGCAGGTAAGAGTTTTAGTTGTTGAACCAGCAATGTATGATTTGAAACTTGATCGCCAAGCCCGTAAAGGTTGAAGATTTTGTGTTTCAGTTGCTGAACCAGCAATGTATGATTTGAAACCTTAATGATCTGATTGATGCAATTGATAGTTTAGGTTTCAGTTGCTGAACCAGCAATGTATGATTTGAAACCAAAGCGCCCAGCGCACCCCACGGCCTAACCTAGCGTTTCAGTTGCTGAACCAGCAATGTATGATTTGAAACCGAATTGCCCGGTGGCATCAGAAGAGTCTACAACAGTTTCAGTTGCTGAACCAGCAATGTATGATTTGAAACATTTGAAGTTGGCAAATTCAAGGTCGCTCGACTTCTGTTTCAGTTGCTGAACCAGCAATGTATGATTTGAAACTGGCCAAATATGCGAACACTTCTGCAGACTTCCAACGGTTTCAGTTGCTGAACCAGCAATGTATGATTTGAAACTTCAAGGAAGACTCCGAAGTCTACACCGCTGCTGCCATTGTTTCAGTTGCTGAACCAGCAATGTATGATTTGAAACATCGGGTCTTTCTCTTCACTTGGAACGGGTGCGAGTTTCAGTTGCTGAACCAGCAATGTATGATTTGAAACTAAATTCTTATTGACTGAAGAGGAAGCAGAAGACGGTTTCAGTTGCTGAACCAGCAATGTATGATTTGAAACTGCCTTCACTTATTCATATGGCGGCGACTACACCAAGTTTCAGTTGCTGAACCAGCAATGTATGATTTGAAACTTTGAAAATAAGCCTGCGTGCCTTGAGCATCCGCCGTTTCAGTTGCTGAACCAGCAATGTATGATTTGAAACCTTGAGAGAGATTGTTAAGACGGTCTACCTCGATCGTTTCAGTTGCTGAACCAGCAATGTATGATTTGAAACTGAAATTGCGCTTTGGAGTAAAACTAGTATTGATGTTTCAGTTGCTGAATCAGCAATGTATGATTTGAAACTATATAGACAGGTTTCGATTTTGTGTGTACCGAGGTTTCAGTTGCTGAACCAGCAATGTATGATTTGAAACGGGATGCTTTATGCACTTGGCCGCCGTTTTGCAAGTTTCAGTTGCTGAACCAGCAATGTATGATTTGAAACTACCCACCGGCGGATCGCTCTCTAATCCAATTTTGTTTCAGTTGCTGAACCAGCAATGTATGATTTGAAACAAAGACGTAGCAGCGGATGCTCAAGCCGTTGCTTTGTTTCAGTTGCTGAACCAGCAATGTATGATTTGAAACTGACTCTATGGGAGAAAAGACCATGAAAATTAAAGTGTTTCAGTTGCTGAACCAGCAATGTATGATTTGAAACGATAGCGTCCCAAACACGATAAAGAGGCTCAAAACCTAGTTTCAGTTGCTGAACCAGCAATGTATGATTTGAAACCATTTGACAATCGTGATAAAGCGACGTGCGCTCATCGTTTCAGTTGCTGAACCAGCAATGTATGATTTGAAACAGCGTCATAGAACCTGAAGCAGTGCGCTCGTGAGTTTCAGTTGCTGAACCAGCAATGTATGATTTGAAACAGCACTGCGGCGCGTACGTCGGGACGCATAAGTGTTTCAGTTGCTGAACCAGCAATGTATGATTTGAAACAAGAAAAACGATTCAAGATAAAGATTATCCATCATGTTTCAGTTGCTGAACCAGCAATGTATGATTTGAAACAATTCAAGAACAGCAGAGC
>DBFZTP010000127.1:0-11912 GCA_048520025.1 Candidatus Aphodousia sp. | reverse complement strand
GAATAACTGAGAGCAAAGGTAGTTAAAAGCTTCAGTGATTCTGTTAGGCATTGTGCGCCATGCCCCCCCCCGTTGTGTCAAATACAACTTCAATAATCCCCTAAATTGCGTATCATTTTTACAACAAATGACCATTTTTCGATGATTTTTAACCATTACGCCCACCCCAATATGAAACTTTCTTTCTCAATCCAATCCCCCTTCTTTTGACTCTTCATTTGCTCTTTTGTTTGGTGATTTTTCGTCATCAAAAACCCCTGTCTCGCTTTGGGCTAAAATTAGGAATTTGTGAATAATTTTTATTGTTGAGACCGCCATGCCACTCGTGATTGACAGCAAAGAAGGCAGTTTTCGACTCAACTACCTCTTCAATCGCATTGAACGTAGTTTGGATAACCGAGAAAACTGGCACATCTTCTATCAAGATGAAACCGATCCTTTGGGCACCCTTTTTGGATTGACGGTGCACCGTGGAAAGCTCTACGTGGTAACGAGCTTGGGCGTCTATGCCTCTGACTTAAATGAGCCCTCTTTTGAACGCGCCTGTCCCCAACGCAAGGGCGAGGACTACGTAGACATTGAGAGCTTTGGCAATATGCTTTACGCCTGCACCAATAAAGGCATCTATCAAGCCGCGTCCGGCGCTCGTTGGCGTCTTAAATACGATGGCACATCCTGCGGTCACTTCTTCTCCCTTTTAACGTTTAATGGCGCACTATTGACGGCCTGCGAAAAAGGCATTTACGTTGCCTCGCAAGAAGGCCGTTTCTGGCATCCCCGCTATACGGGTAAAGACTTTGGAATGTTTGTAGCCATTGACGCTCGTGATGGTGTTTTGTATGCACAAACCAATAAAGGCTTTTGCGTGAGTCACGACAACGGTCAACATTGGGAAACGCACCCCCGTTTGATGGGCCCGTGGACCAATGCCATGGGGGGCTCCATGATTTTTGAGCCACGCGCTCCCAAAAAGCGTCCCTATAACGACTAATCCCACCACATTGAATTTTTATTTAAGAGGCAACACCATGTTAGAACGCTCTTACGGTCGTCAAACGAACGAAATGCGACCCGTGCGCATTACCACTCACTACACCAAGCACGCCGAAGGCTCTGTCTTGATTGAAGTGGGCGAAACGAAAGTGATTTGCACGGCTTCTGTCACCGAAGGTGTGCCTCGTTTTATGAAGGACAAGGCCGAAGGGTGGGTGACGGCCGAATACGGTCTTTTGCCTCGTGCGACGCACACGCGCTGCGATCGTGAAGCCGCTAAGGGCAAGCAATCGGGTCGTACGCAAGAAATCCAACGCTTAATCGGTCGCTCATTGCGCGCCATTGTTGATCGCACCAAGATGCCTGGCTTTACGATTCAATTGGACTGCGATGTGATTCAAGCAGACGGCGGTACGCGTTGCGCTTCTATTACGGGTGCTTGGGTGGCCTTATCTTTGGCCGTTCAAACGATGTTGGATAAAGGTCAAATTACGGAGTCTCCGATCAAAGGTCATGTGGCTGCGATCAGTGCCGGCATCTATGACGGCACGCCCGTGGTGGATTTGGATTACGTTGAAGACAGCCACTGCGGTACCGACATGAATTTTGTGATGACCTCTGACGCACGCTTCGTTGAAATTCAAGGCACGGCCGAAGGCGAACCCTTTAGCCAAGAGGAAATGAACACCATGACGCAATTGGCAAAAGACGCTATCACGCAACTCATTGACGCTCAACGCAAAGCACTCGCCTAAAGGAAAGAATCACCATGAAAATCGTTTTAGCCAGCAACAATAAGGGCAAACTTCGCGAATTTAATCGCCTTCTTCAACCCTTAAACGTCGAAGTGCATCCTCAAGGCGAATTTAACGTCCCGTCAGCCCCCGAACCCTACGGCACGTTCCTGGAAAACTGTTTAACCAAAGCCCGTCATGCTTCGCGTGAAACGGGGCTACCTGCCATAGCAGACGACTCCGGCATTTGCGTTGAAGCGTTGGGCGGATTGCCCGGCGTTCTTTCTGCTCGCTTTGCAGGAGAGCCGTCAGATGACGCGAAAAACAACGCCCTTTTGATTGAAAAACTCAAAAACGAAACCAATCGCAACGCTCACTACACGTGCGTTTTGGTGGCCGTTCGCCATCCCGACGATCCCGAACCCATCATTGCCGAAGGCCGTTGGTACGGCGAAGTCATTGATGAGCCCAAGGGCGATGGCGGTTTTGGCTATGATCCCCATTTCTTCTTACCGAGTCATCAAAAAACGGCCGCAGAATTGTCGTTAGAAGACAAAAATGCCATTAGCCATCGCGGTCTTGCCATGGTGAAATTGATTGAAGAGATGAAGCGTCGTTGGGCCCTATGATCGCCAAAGACATTCCTCTTTCGCTTTACGTTCACTGGCCTTGGTGTGTAAGAAAGTGCCCTTATTGCGACTTTAATTCGCACGCACTGCCTTCGTGCCAAAACGAGGCAACGACCGCTTACATGTTGGCCCTTGTTGCCGACATGAAAAGAAGTCTCACACTCGTTGGTGATCGCCCCTTACAAAGCATTTTTATTGGTGGCGGAACGCCCTCTTTGATTGCACCCGCTGCACTTGGACATTTCTTAGACGAAGTTGCTAAGACCTATTCGTTAGCCTCTGACATTGAAATCACGATGGAGGCCAATCCCGGCACGATTGATGCCAAGCACTTTCACGCTTACCGTCAAGCAGGTGTTAATCGCCTCTCCATGGGCGTGCAAAGTTTTAGCGATGAAAAACTTTTAGCGTTAGGAAGAATTCACAATCGAAGCGATGCTTGGAAAGCGATCGAAATCGTTCACCAGAACTTTGATAACTTCAATTTGGATGTGATGTATGCCTTGCCCTCTCAAACGCTTCCTGAGCTCATTTTTGACCTCACAGAGGCATTGAAAGCCAAGAGCACGCATTTGTCTTTCTATCAACTTACGATCGAACCCAATACGGTCTTTGCGAAAAAGACACCCGAGAATTTACCCGACGACGATCTTTGCGCTCAAATGCAAGAAACCGTTGTGAGTACCCTTGAAGCCCATGGGTTCGAGCATTATGAGATTTCAGGCTACGCCCAACCCAATCATCGTTGTCGCCATAACCTCAATTATTGGCAGTTTGGGGACTACATCGCCTGCGGTGCGGGCGCCCACAGCAAAATCACAACGCTTGAGGGCAAAATCCTTAGAGAAGTTCGCTACAGTCAACCAGAGAGCTTCATCCGACATGCATTAGAGGACTCGGCCATTGCTCAAACACGCATTGTTGAGAAGGATGAACAGGCCTTTGAATTCATGCTTAACGCCCTTCGACTCAAAGAAGGTGTTAGCATTGATACATTGTTACAAAGAACCGATCTGACATTAGAAGACATTGCAGAGCCTTTGAAGAAAGCACAAAGCTTAAAACTGATGTCCGATCCGTTAGAGCGCATTGTTGCGACACCCACTGGATGGAACTATCTCTCCGATCTTCAAGAGTTGTTCCTCTAATCGGTCTCGCTCCAAGCGACTCAAAGGATAATTCGATTTAATGCATCCCGTCATCCAATTACTCGGTGGCATTGCCCTTTTACTTTGGGGCACTTACATGGTCAAAACCGGCATGTTGCGCACATTCGGTTTGACCTTACGTGACGTTCTCTCTCACCAACTTAAAAACCGTTTTAAGGGCTTTTTTGCGGGCTTTTGTCTCTCAAGCCTTTTACAAAGCTCAACCGCAGCCACGCTCTTGGTTGCGGGCCTTCAATCCGAAGGTGTCGTGACAACGGCCATTGGTTTGAGTGCCATCATGGGAGCGGATTTAGGGAGTGCTTTCGTTGCGCGTGTTTTAAGTTTCAATCTTTCTTCTTACGCACCCTTTTTAATCATTGCCGGTGCCTTTTTGTTCTTTTATAAGACACCCCGCAAACGTACCGGCCAATTCGGACGCGTTCTAATCGGTTTGGGCTTTGTGATGACGGCTTTGGCGCAAATCATTGCGTCAACGCAACCGCTTCGCAACAGCGCGGAATTTTTCCCCATCTTCCAGATGTTTGCTGACATTCCGCTTTTGGCTATGTTAGCGGGCTCCTTGTTGGCTTTAGGGTGCTTTTCGAGCCTTGCTGCCGTCGTCATTACGCAAGGTCTTTTAACCGCAGGGGTACTCCCCGCTTATACCGCACTGTGGGTTGTCTTAGGGGCCAATGTCGAAAGTACGATTTTAGCGGTCATCACCACTTTGCCAGTGGGGTACGCCGGTCGACGCGGGCCGTCCGTCAATGCCATTTATCGGTTAACGTTCATCACTTTGGGCGCACTGTGCCTGACACTCATTCCGGCCATTTCAGATCTTTTTGCAAAATTGCCCGACTCCGCTATTTATTTCCATTTAGGTTTTAATACGCTTGCCGGCATCATCGGTCTATTCCTGATTGCCCCCATGGCAAAGCTTGCGGAAAAAATCTTACCGACACCTAAAGACCTTACCACTGTTCCGCGAGCCGCAAAAAACCTCTTTGTGAAAGAAAACTTTATTTCGCCTGCCGTTTCGCTTCGCGTTACACGAAAAGAAATCTGCCAAAGCATCCAAGAAGTGCAAGCGTTTTGGCATGAAACCGAAGACCTTTTAAGGCGCAACCCCGAAGAAGGCCAAATTCTTTTGTTGATCGATCGCGAAAAGTACATCCGTCAGCATTGCGAATCGGTGAGTCTATTTCTCTCGCGCGTGATTCAAGAACCGTTGAATCAAGCTGAAGCCATCACTTGGCAAAACCTCAAGAGCATTAACGGCTCACTAAAATTGACGCTCTCCGTTATGGACCGCGTGATTGAGGTGCTTAGAGAACAAAAGTGCAGTAAAAATAAAGAATTTAGCCCCATTGGGCTTAAAGAACTTTTGGCCTATCACGAACGCGTGACGAAGTGTCTGAGCATTTTGCGTGTCATTATCGAAACGGAAAACGAAGGTCAGCGCACGGACTTGGTCAAACTCTTAAAAGAAGAGCGCAACAATGCCCTAAAGGGTGGCTTAGCATTGACGCAAACGCATATGGAGCGCGTAGCAATCGGCATCACCAGCGCCATTGAAACGAGCGCTCTTCACCTTGAATTGCAATCCTTATTCAACCGCCTCTGCGGTACGATCTACAGTGCTGTGAGCACGGAAATGGATATCACGGACATGGCGAGCTATCTCGCCAAGAAAGAATAAAAAAAGAGACCAGACAACTGATCTCCATTTTGAACTGATGGTCGGGGCGGCGGGATTCGAACTCGCGACCCCTTGCACCCCATGCAAGTGCGCTACCAGGCTGCGCTACGCCCCGACATCAAGGATGTGAATATTACACGAAAGTTTCCCTATTTTCAAACCCTTTCCCTCTATCCCCATCTCACATTCAATCAACAACACCTATTTATTTGTTTTCATTGAGTTTTATTTGCATTTTGAGAGACAAAAAAAGAGGACTGACTTGCATCAATCCTCCCTTTTCTCAAACGCTAGTCGTTTCTTACTTTTTGCCCCACAAGAAGGGTGCAATATGCGTCAACGAATTTTGTTTCGACTTCGGCACTTTCATACCAATCGTAAACGCTTGACGTTGTCCCGGCAGAGGCGGCACGACTAAACGTGACGTATCGACTTTGCGCTCTTCGGTCTTGGTCTCAACTTTGGGGGCTTCTTGAGAAGCAACCGTCACTGTCTCTTCCTTAGCCTCAGCCACGGGAGACACCGGAGCAGTACCCGTTAAAAATTCATCCACCGAAGCTTCGGTTTTAGGTTCCACGTCGGCAGGCTCCGGCGCAAAAACCGGTTCCTCGACCTCTTCTTGGATTTCTTCAATAACGGGCTCGGTTTCAATAGCGGGCAAAGGCTCAGGCTCGGCCACTACCTCTTCTTTAACTTCGACAGGGGCCTTCGAGAGCGTCATGTCGCCAATCTTAGGACTCAAAGTTAAGAAGTTTTCGCTATCGGCACCAAAGGCACCCAAGTCATAAGAATGAGGGGCAATTAACTCTTCCGTCTCTTGGCTCTTTTCTTCGATACGAGCCGTCTCTTCGGCCTTTAATTGCTCCTCTTGAGCGATCAAAGTCGCAAGATCTTCAGAGACGAGGGAAAAATTTGAGACAGCTTCCTCATTAAAGGCTTGCATGTCCGTCTTTTGCGGAGCAACATCGCCAGAGGCCGTCAAAAGCGCACGAATCGCACGCAACTCATCCAAAATGGGAGACATGTCCATTTGAACAACCGTCTCTTTCTCTTCGATCACGGGCAAGGGAGCTGAAACTTTTTCGTCCAAAATCTCTCTTGCTTTGTCTTGAACTTGAAGTTCATGAATCTTGTTGCGAGCGCCCAAAATCGTGTAGTGTTCTTCGTACAACAAATGTTGAATTGTGCGAATCAATGACACGTCTTCAGAGCTGTAGTAACGGCGGTTACCGCGCTTGGTCGGACGCAATTGAGGGAATTCTTGTTCCCAGAAACGCAAGACCGACGGATTCACGCCGATTAACTTCGCAACGTCTCCAATGGGCAAAAAACTCCCCAAAAGCTCCTCTTCAGGCGCTTCGAGTTCGGTGAGCTCAAATGAAGTCGGCTCGCTTTCGAGCATGCGAACAGGTTCTTCAGAAGCCATCTTTTGCCTCCTGACGTTTAAATTTCAGCTTCGTCTTTCAAAGAAGGATGGGTCTTGGCGACCGCTTCCTTTAACTTTTGGCTAGCGTGGAACGTCACCACGCGACGAGCCGTAATAGCAATTTCTTCACCCGTCTTGGGGTTGCGACCCGGACGTTGTGACTTATCACGCAATTGGAAATTACCGAAACCGGAAAGCTTCACGGTGCGACCGCTTTCCAATGCCACACGGATTTCATCAAAGAATGCATCCACCATCAATTTGGCTTCACGCTTGTTCATACCCTGGCGAATAAAAAGCATTTCGACCAAGTCGGCCTTCGTCATCGTTTTTGTATTATCCATCTCGATCTCTCTCGATTTAGCGATTTCAATGATTGTTCGATTGTATCAAAGAAAAACTTTTGCTTTGATTTTCTTTGATTTTTTTACATCTTTCAGGGGCTAAGGACGTGAATTATTCCTCACACCCTAAGCCCTTTTGTTTTAAGTTCAAACCTTATTGACGCAACGTAGCGCCAGCAGCTTCCAACGCTTCAATAGCAGCCTTTAAGGCAGCATCAGCATCGTCACCGGAGAAGGTTTCTTCGGTCGGTTGCAACACCAAGTGGAAAGCCATGCTGGCTTTGGCCTCTTGGGCATCTTCTGCCGCCATGTGATAAAGGTCAAATAAGCACAAGGATTCAAATGCCTTCAAACGTGCATCCGTTTGAGCGGCCTTTTCCACGGCTTCTTGCAATTGACTGAAGGTCACCTTTGCGGGCACCACCACACTGATGTCACGCAAAACGGGTTGGAACTTACTGACGGCTTCATGCCACGGCACCATCGTCGTTAACATGGGTTCAACGTCGATTTCAAAGACAACAGGAGCGTGCGGCAAGCCATACGTTTGTTGCAACTTCGGATGCAATTCACCAACAAAACCGATTTCCTTGCCATTTAAGACGATGGCAGCGCTACGACCCGGGTGCAAAGCAGGGAAGCTCTTAGCGACAAACTCGGCCTTTAACGGTGCCAACAAGCGTTCAACGTCGCCCTTGCCATCAAAGAAGTCCACGCCACGCGTGGCCACGGCCCATTGTTCACCCATAGCATCGCCATAGAGCAAACCGGCAATACGCACGGGTTGACGAACACCCTTGACGCTCCACTCGGTCGTCACAACGCTTTCGTCACGCAAGAAAACACGACCCACTTCAAAGAGTTTGGCACTCGTGACCTTACGGTTGAGGTTGTATTTCAAAATATCAACCAAACCACCGATCATTTGCGTACGCATCACGGACAATTGGCTCGCGATCGGATTGAGCAAACGGATCGGATTCGTATTGTCGGCGAAGTCCTTTTCCCAAGCTTCGGGCACGAAGCTAAAGTTCACCAACTCTTGGTAGCCGAGGTTAGCCAATTGACGGCGAAGGTCATGCGCGCGACGCGTACCTTCAGGACGCATCTTCATGGCAGCACGAGCCATCGGCGGCACGTCGGGCAACTTTTCGTAACCCACTAAACGGGCCACTTCTTCAATCAAGTCTTCTTCGATTTCGATATCGAAACGGTAGGTCGGAGATTTCACGCTAAAGACTTCATTTTCAAGCGTGAATTCAAAGCCCAAGCGCTTGAAGCACTCGGCCATCGTTTCCGTTGAGATGTCCATACCGATCACCTTGCGGGCACGATCAGCGCGCATCGTCACCACTTCACGAGCAGGCAACTGAGTCACAGCGTCAATCACGGGGCCCACCTTCGTGTCGGCCGTACCGCAGATATCAATGACCAAGCGCGTCACGTATTGCAACACGTCTTCGGTGATACCAAAATCCACACCACGTTCATAACGGTAAGCAGCGTCCGTGGAGAAATTCAAACGGCGGCAGCGACCTTGAATGGCCTTTTGATGCCAGAAAGCCGATTCAATCGAAATGCAAGTCGTCTCATCGGTCACCTTCGTGTCTTCGCCACCCATGATGCCGGCCAACACCTTCGGGCCGTTGGCATCACAAATCACACCAAAGTACGGATCCAATTGAACCGTTTGACCGTTCAAGAGTTCAATCTTTTCGCCTTCGTTGGCCCAACGAACCGTGTACTTGCCACCGGCAATCTTTTCAGCGTCGCTAAAGTGCGTAGGAACGCCCATTTCCAACATCACGTAGTTGGAGATATCGACCAAAGCGGAAATGCTGCGTTGACCGCTGCGTTCCAAGCGATCCTTCATCCATTGCGGAGTCGGGGCCTTCATGTTGATGTTGTCGATACGACGCGTCGTGTAACGACCGCACAAGTCAGCGGCTTGCACATCCAATTCGATCTTCGTATCGGAATTGGCCTCAACCGCTTCAATCTTGGGGAAGTGCACTTCGGCACCCGTCACGGCATGCAAGTCACGAGCCACGCCCACCATGGACAAAGCGTCACCACGGTTAGGCGTTAACTTAATTTCAATCTTCTTGTCATCTAAATGACAGGCCTTGCGGATGTCTTCGCCGATCGGAAGATCATCGGGCAAAATCCACAAACCGGAATGGTCTTCCGTGATACCCAATTCACGAGCAGAGCACAACATGCCTTGAGAGAGCACGCCACGCATCTTGGCTTCTTTAATCTTGAAATCACCCGGCAACACAGCACCGATCATGGCGCACGGCACCTTGATCCCAGCGCACACGTTCGGTGCACCGCAGACGATTTGCAACAAGGACTCTTGACCGACATCGACTTCACAGATGTGCAAGTGGTCAGAGTTTTCATGATCGCGGCAGGAGATGACCTTAGCGACAACGATACCGGTAAAGGCAGGAGCCACAGAACTCACTTCTTCGACTTCCAAACCGGCCATCGTCATGGCTTCACACAACTCGTCGGAGGTCAATTCCGGATTGATATAGGAGCGTAACCAACTTTCAGAAAATATCATTTCTTTTCTCTTTGATAATTGACGAACAACGAACCATTAACGATTGAATTGCTTCAAGAAGCGCAAATCGCCTTCGAAGAACAAGCGCAAATCGTCAATACCGTAACGCAACATCGTCAAGCGTTCCAAACCGGAACCGAAAGCAAAACCGATGTACTTTTCAGGATCTAAACCGTAGTTGCGAACCACGTTCGGGTGCACTTCACCGGCGCCGGAGATTTCCAACCAACGACCCTTCTTCGGACCACTCGTGAACATCATGTCCACTTCAACGGAGGGTTCCGTGAACGGGAAGTAGCTCGGACGGAAACGAACAACCAAATCTTCCGTTTCAAAGAAACGACGCAAGAAGTCGGTGTAAACACCCTTCAAGTCAGAAAAACTCACGTTGGTATCAATCCAAACGCCTTCGACTTGGTGGAACATCGGAGAGTGCGTAGCGTCGCTGTCAACACGGTACGTACGACCCGGAGCGATGACTTTGATCGGAGCTTGATGCGTACGGGCGTAGCGCACTTGCATGGGAGAGGTGTGCGGGCGCAACGGCAACAACTTACCCGTTTCATCCTTCATGTCCACGTAGAACGTATCTTGCATGGAACGTGCCGGATGATTGGGCGGATTATTCAAAGCCGTAAAGGAGTACCAGTCCGTTTCGATTTCGGGGCCGTCAGCAACATCGAAACCGATGGAAGCAAAGATTTCTTCAATACGCATTTGCGTGGCAATCACCGGGTGAATGCCGCCTTGCGGATACTTACGACCGGGTAAAGTCACGTCAAGGGCTTCTGCCGCTAAACGAGCAGCTAACTTTTCGTTAGCCAATTCTTCACGACGAGCTTCGAGCGCTTGCTCGATTTCGCGCTTGGCCGCGCCTAACGCTTGACCCATTTCACGCTTTTCTTCGGGCGTCAACTTGGACAAACCCTTCATCAAAGCCGTGATGGAACCCGTTTTCCCTAAAAACTTCGCCTTGGCATCTTCCAAAGCTGCCGGTGCAGCCGCTTGAGCAAAAGCGCTCTTGGCCTCGGCGACAATTTGCGACAAATCTTGCATAGTATCTTGATTTTTTGGTCAAAGAAAAAACTTATTATAGCCTCTGAAATGACGATTTTCCTATGATTTTTCTAAGAATTTTCGATTTTTACAACGAATCGACTACTCCAGAAGAAAATGCTGGTTATCGAGTGCTTTTCTGCGGAAGAAAAAATAGTTCAATGCCCCCTCAAAATCAGCGTAAACTGAAATTGAGAACAGAAATCAGTCCTTGTCATTAAGGGTTTCGAATTGTCACTTTGGAGAGTCATGTATGCGTATCTTAGTTCCTGTTGACGGTAGTCTCGATTGCCGAGAAGCCTTAAAGTTTTTAGCTTCCAGAAAGTCACTTTTGGCCACACAACCTCTCGTTGAGCTTCTCTACATTCAAGTGCCTCTGGATGGTCGCGTCACCGAGCAAGCGGACTTTGACATGAGTGCGTATTACGGTAACACGGCTCGTGAGGTCTTTGCCTCCATGCTTGGCGACATTGAAGCATTAGGTATTGAAGTGAAGAAATCTCACTTGGTCGGTCATCCCGCAGAAGTGATTCCTGAATATGCTCACGATAAAAATACCGATTTGATTGTGATGGGCGCCCGTGGCATGAGTACGTTAAAGAATCTCTACATGGGTTCCGTGTCACTTTCGGTTGTTTCTTCCGGTGTCTGCCCTGTTTTGATTTGTCGCAAGAGCATCTACTTTGGCGATGAAAACTTAAATGTCACGATTGCAGTGGACGGTTCTGACTTTGGTCCTAAGTGCGCTGACTTTGCGATCAAGAATAAGGCCCTCTTTGGCCCGTCGCCGAAATTTGAATTAGTGAGCATTCAATCGGACATCCGAGCCATTATGCCCTCACAAGTCAGTCAAGCCACCCTCAATGAAAAGGTTCGTTTGAACGAGCTTTGTGAAGAAGAATTTAATGAGTTGGTCGCACCCACGGAAGCCAAATTTAAAGAAGCAGGCATTGAGGTGGACAAAACCTTCATCATCGGCGACCCGGAAATTGACCTCTTGCACCACGCTCACCACAACTCTGACTTGGTCATCATGGGCACGCACGGTCGAAGCGCATTGAAGTCCTTGGTCTTTGGTAGCTGCACTCGGGCATTGATTTCTTCGAGCGACTTACCGGTTTTGATTATGCCCAAAGCCTAGCGTCTGAATCTCTCTAGCAGCTCAGGTTTGCCTGCCGTTCTTTTGGGGGACGGCAGGCTGTTTGTTAACTCTTTTAACTCAATTTTTAGTCCATTTATCAAAACAACTAAAAAATTTCACTAATTTGATAAAAATTTAACTTCTTTAGTGAAACGATTTCACTTTTTCAT
>DBFZTP010000126.1:0-26536 GCA_048520025.1 Candidatus Aphodousia sp. | reverse complement strand
ATTTTTAATTAAAAGAACTATTTCTTAGCCACGGCTTGTTGAACTTCTTCAATAAGTTTGGCGTCAAGCGTCTTCTTATACTTTTCGATAACAGGTTTGACTGCTTCGCGGAAAGGCGCTTTGTCAACATCGGTAATCTTCATACCGTGTTTAGCCACGTCTTGCCATTGTTCTTTTTCAAGCTCTTCGACCATCTTCGTGTGAATCGGTCCCATTTCTTTACCAGCTTGCAAGATTGCTTGTTGGTATTTCTTCGGCATCTTTTCTAACAATGCCTTATTCATCAAAATAGGCGATGACATGTGAATGTGGCCGGTACGAGTGACGTACTTTTGAACTTCATAGTACTTTTGCGTCACGATGTGAGCAGGCGGATTTTCTTGGCCGTCAACGGTCTTGAGCTGCAAGGCAGAATAGAGTTCACCGAACGCAACCACCGTCGGATTCGTACCGAGGGCTTTGAACGTATCCACAAAAATTTCGCCTTCAGGAACACGGATGTTCATGCCCTTCATGTCTTTAGGAGACTTAATTTCTCGAACGTTATTCGAGACGTGACGCATACCGTTTTCCCACCAACCGATGACGACTGCGCCATGAGGCTCAACCAATTTGGCAAATTTTTCACCCACAGGACCGTCAAAGACTTTGCGATAGTCGCTGTTATCATTGAAGATGAAGGGGAGATTGCCGATACCGAATTCAGGAATCCAGTTTGAAAGAATCGTGTCAGACGTTTGGCACATATCGTGAGTACCAATCATGACGCCTTCGGTAATTTCAAGTTGTTTACCCAATTGGTCAGAGGGAAACACTTCAATTTTCACGTCACCGTTAGTGAGTTGAGACACGCGATCGGCAAACTGCGTAGCAATTGTTTGATAGTGGTGATTCGGTGCACCCGTATGGCCAAATTTAAGGTTATAGGTTGCCGCTTGTGCAAAACCTGCACAGGTCAATGCAACTAACGCAACCGTCATTTTTACATTAAAGCGTTTCATATAATTCTCCTCCGGTGAGGTAACACATGCATTTTGAAGGAGGAACTGCGCATAAGAGCCTTAACATCAATTCAGCATGAACTCAAATAGGCATTCCTCTTTTCACATTAATCAAATCTCAGTCACGATTGATTCAAAGATCAAACAGCGCTTCAAGTTGAATTTGGTTTTTAGCCAATTCTGGCTTTTCAGATAAAACAATCATCAGTTTTAATCGAGCTTTGGCTGCAGTGAGCTCTCCCCCCATAACAGCACCCACTCGACGGCTATCCGTGACCGAACCTGGGTAGCCATAAACATCTAAAACTCGTCCCGCCAGCGTCCGACTGGTAATGACAACAGCCACGCCATTTTTTACAGCATCTTCGATGCCGGGAATCATTGCCGGTGGAATGTTTCCACGCCCAAAACCTTCAATCACAATACCTTGACAACCGTTTGCGACTGCAAAGTCAATGTACGAGCGATCGGATCCTGTCATACACTTGATAATGTCTACACGGGCAGTGAGCTTTTTGGGGGCAAACCGTTTTTCAGCCTCAACCTTGTGACGAATGATGACTCTGTCACAATCAACATAGCCCACTGGCCCCCACCATGGAGCGTTGAATGTAGCGGGGTTGGCGGAGTGAGTTTTCATGACATCAGTTGGAGAGTAGAGAGTGTCATTTAGACAAATCAATGCGCCAATCCCAATGGTTTCATCGCTTGCTGCGGCTTTGACGGAATTAAAAATATTGATTGGACCGTCAGCACTGATGTCGCCAGCCCCACGCATTGCCGCAGTCAAAACAATGGGCTTGGGATTTGTATGAAGTAAATTCAGGAAATAACCGGTTTCTTCAACGGTATCGGTGCCATGCGTAATAACAACGCCATCGATATCATCGTGAGAAAGAAGCTCTTCTACCTTTACGTGAAGATCCCACATGTTTTGAGGGGTCATTGTGGCAGAGGAGATGTTTGAGAATTGGAGAAAATCAAGCTGCGCAATCTTCTCGATGCCGGGGACAGCAAGCGCTAAATCTTCACCCGAACATGCAGGAACAAGTCCTTGGCATTGGGGATCATATTTCATGGCGATCGTACCGCCAGTAGCGACAACAATAATCTTCTTTGACATCACTACCTACCTCTCAATAGTTAACGAAGAGCTATTAGGATTAGCTTGTCCTTCTTATCATCGTACCGCGCTTTTTTTAACCTTGCTTTATCTTTTTTTACATTTTTGGGAAAACCCCAATGGGAACTATTTATTTGCCTGTAGTTGAAATATTTACTGTTGGGTATTCCAAAGCAAAATAGGCACACAACCCGCGTTGCATGCCTATCTAAGTACTATCAAAAAACTAAATTAAAGCTTATTGATTCGAGCAATGTAACCCGTAAACACTCCCCAGCCCATCGGCAAAGATTGTTTGTCTTGGATTTCAAAGTCAGGGCGGTGGTGACCCGGGTGGTTGCAGCCAAAGTAGAAGAAACCACACTTGCCACCATGAGCTTGAATGCGACGAATGAGCATCGTGCAGTCTTCGCTACCTACCTTAGCGTTCATGTCCACAACGGAATTAACGCCCGGAGCGTGAGCGGCTGAGTCCTTTAAAAGTTCAACCGCTTCTTCATCACCCTTATAGGTCACGGCTTCGCCCATACGAGAGAGCTTGTAATCCACTTCATAGGCTTGAGCCATGCCCTTAACCGTCGTTTCAACGTTTTGGGCCATGTACTCATTAATTGCCGTACTTTCACCGCGAACTTCAAGAACAACCAATGCGTGACCGGCAACAATATTGCGAGCTGTACCGGAAATGATTTTGCCGACTTGAACACGGGTGATGCCCTTACTGTGGCCGGGGAGGCTACCCAACGTCATCACGGTGGCGCAAGCACACATCAAGGCACTGTGACCCTTTTCGGGGCTGCCTGCAGCACAAGGCGTACCAAAGTATTCAAGGTCAAACTTCGTGGTGGCCAAATAACCTTCGTGAGAAACACCGACTTGACCGGGCTTGGCATCGCAACCGATGTGGGCACCGGCAAACCAATCCACGTCATCAACGATGCCGGAAGCGGCCATAGCAGCAGCGCCGCGGACGCCTTCTTCAGCCGGTTGGAACAAAAGCTTAATCTTGCCGCACAATTGATCAGCGTGATCGGCAACCCACTTAGCTACACCTAAACCAACAGCTGTGTGACCGTCGTGACCGCAGGCGTGAGAAAGCCCCGGGTTTTTCGAACGGAAACCTTCAACGTTGGGTAAGTGATTAGGATCGTTGGTTTCGGCAATCACCATGCAGTCAATGTCAAAGCGCAAAGCCGTCACGGGGCCGGGGCGCTTGGTGTCCCAAACACCCACGCAACCCGTGTAGCCTTCACACTTTTCAAGGAAAGCGTCGCTAACGCCATTGGCTTTAGCGCGCTCCATGGCTTTCTTAGCACCTTCTTCATTGCGACCCATGACAGCTTCGGGGTTGATGACTTGCGTGCCCAGTAAAACTTCAAAGCCCAACTTTTCAAGACGATCAGCCACAAAAGCCGTGGTTTCAAATTCGTACCAACCTTCTTCAGGATTTTGGTGAAGATGGCGACGATCGGCCACCATCTCGTCAACGTAGTTTTGAATTTCGTTTTTCATAACGTTTACCCAGTTAATTAAAGGTTGAAGATGAAGCCTAACAAGCAAAGGTTGATCAACATCGGGATCGCCATACGCTTGGAGATATCAAACGGGGACAAGTGCGTCATACCGGCGACCACAATCGTGGCACCTGCCAACGGGGAACACATACGACCCAAGGCGCCGGAAAGACTTGCGACCATACCGAGGCTGGCGATATCCAAACCAAATTCGTTGGCGTAAGGCGTCACGGACTGGTTAAAGGCGTGACCAGCAGCGTCACCGGAACCGGTTAAGACACCCATCACGAAGGGACCGAAGTTAGCGGCGTAGCGAGCAATGTCGTTGGAGTGCTTGAGTGTTTCAATCAAAGCATCGATGACGCCTGCGGCTTGTAGGCCCCCTGCGAACGTACCGGCAGCAATGATGATACCCATGATGTTGCAGTAGCCTTTACCCATACCGTTAAAGAATTCCTTCGTCACGGTTTGCGGGTTAGCGCGCGTCACCAACAAGGCAAACATGGCACCAATCAACATGGCGCCCGGAATCGACATACGAATAACCGGCAAGCACGTTGCGCCCAAGAACAAAATGATCACGGGCAAGACCGGAGCAATAGCGCGCAAAACGCTGGCTTTTTCCGGCAATTGCCAGTGTTCTTTAGCTTCAACGTCAAGTTCAACGACAGCGCCCGTACCGGGTTTCTTATAGTCGCGGAAGACAAAAATCATGGCCGTGACCAAGATGATGTTCAATGCACAGACCGTCAAAATGGACGGAGCAAATTGCACGATCAAGTCCATGACGTCCATGTCAGCCAAACGAGCAATAAAGACGTTATGACTTGACCCCGGAGAGAGGGTAGAGGGCGTGATAGAACCGATAATGGCGGCACCCGCAATGGCGGGGTGGAAACCCGCGCGAACCATTAACGGAATCATCGTGGGACCAAGAGCGGCAGCGCAACCGGCAGCACTCGGAATGGCAACGGCCACGCAACTGGCAACCAACATACAGGCCGGAAGCAAGAAGATGCCGATTTTGCCCAAGGGTTTAACCAAAAGTGCCACGAGGTGAACGTCACAACGAGTGATGGCAATAACAGCAGCAAAACCCATGGACGAACAAATGGACATAATCAATGACCCACGGGTCATGTTTTTGGCAAAGGCGTCAACGGCCGTCATCGGGTCGCCGGCAAACAAAGCCATCAATAAGCCGGAAGCCACGAGCACTAAGCGCGTTTCCCAGCGTTTCAAAAGAGCAAATACGGTTAAGATGACGCCAATACAGGCCATCCAAATAGTCCAAGTCATGTTCTATCTCCTTTAATGGCCTTGGGTACGAAGGTGGCTCATGGAGCCGTAGAGTTGTTGTAAGCGCTCGTACTCTTCTTTGTCGAAGAATTGGCAGTGACCTGTCGTGAATTCTTTAGCCACTTCAATGCCAAAGCGAACGGCTTCTTCAACATCGGTCGGATGCGTTGCACCGGTAGCGCACCCTGCAACTCGCGTTACCGTCGTAATGGCCACACCAATGCAAGGAGCGGTCGTGGCAACTGAAGGTTGAAGAATGGAATTTAAGTGGTAGATACCGTTACCGTAAGGCGTGATGTCTTGCGTGGTTAACGGCAACACATAGGGGAAGTCGCCCGTCGTGGTTTCAACGATAGAGAGAAGATCTTCACTGGTGCGCAAAATCCAACCGTCTTTCACAGTCGGCGTAATGGCGATACCACGGTGATTGACAATGCGATTACCCTTCGTTGTATCGATGCAGATAACGGCATCCATAGCGGGGTCAATTTCGTATTGGTTGCAAACGTCGCTTGTGATCGGAGAGTCCATGAAAGGCACGGGATCGTGCGGACGGGTCGGGGCGTGAGGGCAGACTTGCGTGGTGACAATGACGTCACCTTCTAATTGATCGCCCTTTTGAGCCATCATGCCCAATTTTGTTGCAATGGCCAATGCCGATAAGGCACCATCGCCGTCAGAGACAAAGCCAACACGGGTGGGGCGCGCACCGATACCGCCTAATCGGCCGACGACGCCAAGCGTGGGAGCCGTACCACCGACGGACTTGCCGTTTTTACCGGGGATTAATGCGTGGATGAAATCCGTTGTGCCTTTGGCACCGGTGACAGGTGTGACCTTGCATTGGGTGACACCATGGTTTTGAAGCCATTCTTGAACGATTGAACCATTAACGGCTGCATCATCGAGCAACTCGTAGAGGTCAATCACAGCTTTTAAGCTCATGTTACTCTCCTACCTTTTTCGAGTAAAAACAACATTGTAGGAGTGGTAGGGGAAGTCGCCTATGGGTTTAATCCCTTAGATCTTTGGTGGAATCGGTGGGTATTAGAGTTTCTAATGCATAACATTAGATAAAAATTCCCCCAACCCACCCTCGCAAAAACAAACTTGTCAGAACTTGGTTGTTACTGTCACTTGTTACCGTACTCTCGTACCCTGTTCGGCTTGACTGTGATATAGGCTGCCGCCGTGAACAGCTGGACTCTTTCCTACCAGAGTAAGATATTCTCGCCCAAATTCGTTTTGCTACACCTAATTGTTAATTAAAGGAGGTCAACCTCCCAATTCTTTGCTTGAATCTTGGAGTCCAATACACGCGCTTCGTAGGCGAGTTGGTCTACCCATTTTTCCTCTTCGGCAATGTTAAGCGTCGTCACAATGCGAATTTCTTTTTGCGAATATCGATCGGTTCGCTCAGAGGCTTTTTGTAGGGCCTCTCGCAAGACACTGACTTTGCGAATCATGATGTCGCGTTTGGTGATGGCGTTGGCTAACGAGCTATCATCAAAAGGCGTATTGGCATTGGTTTTGTTAATGCGGTTAATGATGTCTTCAAGTTCTGCATAGACTTTGTTCAAACGACGAATTAACTGTGCGGGGTCTTCGCTGGGTGCGTCACCCTCTTGGTTTAATACGTTGGCAAAAAGGCGCTCGCGCACACGAGCGATGCGTGTTTGAAGGTCTTTTCTTAGAATTAAGGCTTCGGCTAATTTCATATCAAACTCCGATGTCAATGAGCTATAGAGTCAAAGTACAACCGAATACATCAGAATTTGATGGAATCAACACGAAGACAATTTTTCACTGTCATATTAGGCACTAAAACTAGGATAGAGAGTGGAGAGAAACCCCATCTAAGGATTAAAATTCACCTTCTGAAAACTCATTCTTCCCCAAAATGATCAACACCTCTTTATTTCTCTTATTTTTAATTACCTCTAGCTGCACGGTAGCCTCCCCAGGCCCCGGTGTTTTGATGACGCTCACCAGTGCGATTCGCTATGGATTACGTTCTGCTTGTTGGGTCATTTTGGGTACGGCTTCTGGCACTGTCATCATGGCGGTCATCTCTTCAACAGGTCTTGGCATCTTAATTGCCAATTCTCCTGCGACTTTTGAAGTGATTAAGTCCTTGGGTGCCTGCTACATGATTTATTTGGGCATTCGTCTTTATCGTGCCAAGCCCTTTAGCTTTGAATTGGCTACCAAAGAAAAAGAGTCGGTTAACTTCGCTCAACGCGGACGCTTGTGGCTTCAAGGGGTGACGCTTCAAATGACTAACCCCATGTTGATCATGTTCTTTATTTCGTTATTCCCGCAGTTTTTGGATCACGAACTCAATTACGTGGGTCAAGTGGCGATTATGAGCATGACGTATTTCTCATTGGTTTGCGTCATTCACTTGTGTTACGGCTGGGTCGCGGCGAACTTCCGTCATCTTTTATCAACACCCAAAGCCGCCCGAATTATTAACTGTGTCGGCGGTACGATCTTCATTTTGTTGGCTTTGCGTGTCTTTTTGACAATGGCAACGGCCTAATGCTTGGATTGCCGTCCGATAGAAAAATCGATTTTTCGCTAAACTTAGTCTGTTATACCCATTCATTTTGAAGTGAGTAATCTATGCCTAATTTTCAGATTCGCCCCGCAACCCTTGAAGATTGCGAGTTGGTGTTAAGTTTTGTTCGTCGTTTGGCCGAGTATGAAAAGATGCTCGATGAGGTCGTTGCGACCGTTGACGATGTCAAACGTGAACTTTTTGGCGAAAAGGCGATTGCTCACTGCGTGATCGCTTATGAAGATGAAACCCCGGTGGGTTTTGCCTTCTACTTTTATAACTGCTCAACGTTCTTAACCCGCAGAGGTCTTTATCTGGAAGACCTTTTCATTGATCCTGCCTATCGTGGTAAGGGTTATGGCAAAGCGATTATGCGTTATTTGGCTGCCAAAGCAGTGGAAGAAAAATGCGGTCGTTTTGAATGGGTGGTTTTGGATTGGAATGAGCCTGCTATCGGTTTTTATGAAAAAATCGGTGCCTCCGTATTACCTAACTGGCGTATTTGCCGTTTGACCGGTGAGTCATTGGCGAACTTTGCCGAGTCGAAATAGGATTGACCATGGCCTCTCAAGTTTTGGCCCGTAAATGGCGCCCTCATGATTTTGAAAGTGTAGTGGGACAAGAGCCTGTCGTTCAGGCTTTAACTCACGCACTTCGTGAAAACCGTCTTCACCATGCTTATTTGTTTACGGGTACGCGTGGTGTCGGTAAGACAACTTTGTCGCGTATTTTAGCTAAGAGCCTCAACTGTATGGGGCCCGATGGCAAGGGTGGCGTGACGGATCACCCGTGTGGTGTTTGTGAAGCATGCAGAGCTATTGATGAAGGTCGCTTTGTTGACTATATCGAAATGGACGCCGCAAGTAACCGTTCTGTTGAAGAAATGACGGCGTTACTTGAACAAGCCATGTACGCGCCCACGAATGCTCGCTACAAGGTCTACATGATTGACGAAGTCCATCAGTTGACCACGCACGCTTTTAACGCCATGCTCAAAACGCTCGAAGAGCCGCCCGAGTATGTGAAATTCATTTTGGCAACGACCGATCCCCAAAAGGTTCCGGTAACGGTGCTTTCTCGCTGTATTCAATTCAACCTCCGTAATGTGACGCCACAAATTGTGGCCGATCACATGAAGACGATTTTGGATGCTGAAAAGATTGAAGCAGAACCGGCTGCGCTCAAACTCTTAGGGATTGGCGCTCGCGGTTCCATGCGTGATGGTTTAAGTTTGTTGGATCAAGCCATTGCCTTTGCCGGCAATCGCCCCGTGACGCTTGAGAGCGTTCGCGAAATGCTGGGCATGATGGATAGCGATGTTTTGATTCAATTGCTTCGTGCTTTAGCCAAAGGCGATGCTCATCAAATGCTTGAGATTGCCAACACGATGTCCATGCGAAGCTTGAGTTTTTCTCAAGCTGTGCGTGACTTGGCGAGTCTCTTGCACCGCATTACGTTGGCGCAATTTGATCCCTTAAGTGTTGCCTCGGATGATTTGGATCGCGATGCCATTTTTGAACTCGCTCAAGTCTTTACTAAGCCTGAAGTGCAGCTTTATTACCAAATCATGCTTAACGCCCGTGGCGACATGAATTTGGCTCCCGATGAGTATGCGGGTTTCACGATGGCTTTGATGAGAATGTTGGCCTTTAAGCCCGCAGGTCTCGTGAAGACAGAATTACCGAAGCGCTTTGAATTCCCCGAGGTGAAGGCCCCGGCCGTTGAAACCAAAGCCGCAGTGGCTCCCGTCGCTTCTGAAGTGACGGCTCCCGTTGCAAAGCCTGTTGCGCCGATTGTTGAATCTGCTCCTATCCAAAAGACCGAACCGTCAGAACCTGCTCCTTGGGAAGATGCCCCGGGGGAGGTATTAGCGGGTAGTGCGCCTGCGGTGCCTGCCCGCCAAGAGCAGCAACCGAGCGATCCTCAACCCGTTGTTGAAGTAAAGTCTCAAGAAGCACCTGTCGTTGAAGAGACAAAACCCGTTACAAAAACGAGTACGGTCATTGAAGACGATGAGGATGACGTCCCGTACAATCCCGATCAGATGTACGGCGAATCGGATTATCAAGCATCGATTGATGACTATGATGATTTTGGTGCAAGTGCCACGCCTTCTTTTGATGAACCTCAAGCAGAAGCTCAAGACGAAGAGGATTCTGTGGACTTGGGTAGTGGTTATTCTGACTACTATGAAGCCAAGCCCGAGGACGAGATTCCTGAATTTAGTGAAATCGGGAAAATCTGGTACGAAAAGATGCGTTATACGTATCCGTCGACCTATGCTCGAGACATCCTCTTTAGAAGTGAGTGCGTGGCCATCGAAGGCACGACCATTCGTTTGCATTTGGACCCCTTCTATTCGGGCCGATTGAGAAACGAACAAGCGATGCGTTTGGTTCAACGAATTGTGGATCCGGTCTTTGGTCATCGCATGAAGATTGAAGTGGAACTCATCGAGCCGCGTTCCCGTACAATTCACCAACAAATGGTTTGGGAAAAGCGAGAAGCAAAGAAAAAAGAAGAGGCGAAGTGGTTAAAGAGCCATTACATTGCCATCGACGATCCCGAAGAGAAAAAGGCGGCCATTGAGGCGTTAAAAAATACCTCTCAGGCCAAGATCATTGCCCGTCGCTTTAATGCGAAAATTGATCAGTCGTCAATTAAGAAATTGGTTTCTCGTCAGTCTTGATGAGAAGAAAAAAGTTTTTACTTAAAAAGGAAACATTATGCGTGGAAATATGGGTGCTCTTTTGAAGCAAGCTCAACGTGTTCAAGAAAACATTAAGCGTTTGCAAGTGGAATTGGGTCAACTTGAAGTTGAAGGTCAATCCAGTAGCGGTTTGGTGAAAGTTACGATGACCTGCAAGCACAACTTAAAGAGCGTGAAGTTGGATCCGAGCTTGATGGAAGAAGACGTGGATATGGTTGAAGACTTGGTGTTCATGGCCGTTAAGGACGCCTTGGATAAGGTTGAAACCACCACGAAGGAAAAGATGGCTCAAGCCACGGCCGGCATGCCCTTGCCTCCGGGAATGATGTTCTAATTGAACTTGAACCGCCATGTCAAACACCGATACGTCGATTGATCATTTGATCAATGCATTAAAGAAGTTGCCGGGGTTAGGCCCTCGGTCAGCTTCTCGCATTGCCTATCATTTGTTGTTAGACAATCGACTCGGTGCAAGAGAGTTGGTGAGTAGTTTAGATAAAGCGCTCAATACCGTTAAGCACTGTGAGCTTTGCAACACGTTAACCGACGATACGCTCTGTCCGATTTGTCGAGACGAGACGCGCGATCGCTCGAAAATCTGTGTGGTGGAAAGCCCGGCAGATCAAAAAGCCATTGAAGAAACGTTGACCTATCAAGGTCTCTACTTTGTTTTAATGGGTTTGATCTCTCCGGTGCAAGGGGTGGGCGCAAAAGAGTTGCAACTTCAACGACTCATTGATCGAGTGGAAAAGGATGAGCAACTCAAAGAAGTGTTGATCGCAACGCCTTTCACGCCGGAAGGGGATGCAACGGCACACTTTATTGCCAAAGCCATTGCTTCACGTTCGCGTCCGATTCGCGTGACGCGTTTGGCTCGTGGGATTCCGGCAGGAGTGGAATTGGAGTACACCGATGCCAATACAATCGCCAGTGCGATTTTCTCACGTCGAGGCTAATGGCAGAAAAAAGGAACAAAAAATGGCAAATCCTCATATTTTCAATGCGCTGCAAGAAGCTCAAGTGGCGCTTGATGCTTTAATTAAGAACGAAGCAACACTTGAGAAACTTGACGCCGCAGGTCAAGCAATGGCCGATGCCATTGCCAACGGTCACAAGATTTTATCTTGCGGAAACGGCGGCTCTTTGTGTGACGCTATGCACTTTGCCGAAGAGATGACGGGGCGCTACCGTCAAAATCGTCCGGGTTTTGCTGCGATTGCGATTGCGGATGCGAGTCACATGAGCTGCGTCGGTAATGACTACGGCTATAACGATGTTTTTTCTCGCTATGTGAGCGCTGTGGGTCAAAAGGGGGATGTGCTTTTAGCCATTACGACGTCGGGCACGAGTGCCAATGTGATGCAAGCGGTTAAAGCTGCGCATGACAAGGGCATGATTGTTGTCGGTTTAACGGGACGCGAAGGCAGTCCTTTGGCTACGGAAGCTGATATTGCCATTGTGACGCCAGCCGGTAAATGGGCCGATCGCGTGCAAGAGTTGCACATTAAGTGCATCCACATTTTGATTGAGTTGGTGGAGCGCCGTTTGGCACCTGAAAACTACTAACTTAGAAGAACTGTCGGTATAATCCGACACAAGCGTACCCCACACAGCTCTGTTTCAACTGCAAAAGGTGGGGTCTTTTATTATCCGAGCGTGATGTCCATTAACAATTTCACACTCAAAAATTGTTTCTAAAACGGTAAAATAAACCGTCGGTCAGATGCCTGGGGATAAAAATACTCAGGCTTCTTTAATGTTTTGATTTTATTCTGAAAATTATTATGGCAATTCCTATTACAGTCCGTGGTGCTGAGTTGCTTAAAGCCGAATTAAAGCGCCTCAAGAGTGTCGAACGTCCTGCAGTTGTTCAAGCAATTAAGGAAGCCCGTGAAAAGGGTGACTTGTCTGAAAACGCAGAATATGATGCCGCCAAGGATCTTCAAGGTCATATTGAAGGTCGTATTGCAGAGTTGGAAGGCAAGCTTGCCTCTTTGCAAATCATCGATCCGAAGGAATTAGATGCCGGTGGTCGTATCGTTTTTGGTGCAACGGTTGAACTCGAAGACCAAGACACGGGCAACGTTGTGACCTATCAAATCGTGGGCGACGATGAAGGCGATATCAAGCGTAACCTGGTGTCGATCTCCAGCCCCATCGCTCGTGCTTTGATTGGTAAGTACGAAGGCGATGAAGCCACGGTGCACGCTCCGAGCGGTGACCGTATGTATGACATTTTGAGCGTTCAGTATATTTAACGCTTCAAAAAGCAAAAGCCCATGTTTAGATTGCATAGGCTTTAAGTGCAGATAAGAAAAAGCAGTTCCATTGTCGAACTGCTTTTCTCTCTTAGGCGTTACCGAAGGACTTCTTCGTTTGACGACCCGGAGCGCGAGCGCGGGTCTTACGCGCAGCCGTCGGGCCACCACGGGTGCGACGTTGGCTTTCAGCCATTTGACGACGCTTGGCGCGTTCAGCTTCAGCCTTACGCTTTTCAGGGCTCGGACGCCAAAGAACGAGCAACTTGCCGATCACTTGAACACGAGCGGCGGAGAGCTTTTCAACGAGCTCTTCAAAAATTGCTTCACGTTCTTCACGATCATCGCTCGGAACACGAATCTTAATTAATTCGTGAGCGGTTAAAGCACGGTCGACCTCTTTGATGACGGCATCCGTTAAGCCGTTGGCACCTAAGAGCACGACAGGTTCGAGGTGGTGCGCTTGAGAGCGCAATTCGAGACGCGTGTCTCGATCAAGCAAAAGTTCTGCCATAGTAAAAAATCGAATATAATCGGTTATCGAAAATTGAAAACGACTAATTGTATTGAAAAATCATGCCAGTAGCAACAAAAAAACTGCGTTCTAATCGTGCTTGGATTGAACGCCATATTAACGATCCCTTTGTAAAGCGCTCTCGTGCCGAAGGTTATCGTGCACGTTCTGTTTATAAACTCATTGAACTCAATGACAAAGAAAAGCTCATTCGCCCGGGGATGACCGTGGTGGATTTGGGTGCGGCACCGGGCAGCTGGACGCAAGTCATTCGTGAAAAGTTGATGGACAAAAACGGTGACATCAACGGCACCATCATCGCCATGGACATTTTGCCCATGGACCCGATCGATGGCGTGACGTTCTTGCAAGGTGACTTCCGCGAGCAAGAAGTGGCTGACCAATTAAATGCCCTCGTGGGTGATAAGCAAGTCGATTTGGTTTTATCTGACATGGCACCGAATTTGTCCGGTATTCCTGCTGCGGACGCCGCTCGTTGTTTATTACTCAATGAATTGGGGTTGGAATTTTGTTTGCAAAACCTCACCGATAACGGCGTTTTTGTGACGAAGGTTTTCCAAGGCAGCGGCTTTTCCCAATACGTGGAGACGCTTAAGAAACACTTTAAGACCGTGTTGACGCGCAAACCTGAAGCCAGTCGCGACTCATCGGCCGAGGTGTACATGGTGGCTAAGGGCATCAAAAAGCGTTAATTCACACCCTTGAAAAAGTCACATTTTATCCTCATATATTGTTAGAAAGCGTATCAATGCGGACTATTTGACAGATTTCTCGGTATTCTTAGAAAACTGCGATCAAGGTTTTTTGATCGGATAAATAGCGCAAATAGTGTTTCTTTGGTTATACAAGGCGAAGGAGCCTTCAATTGAATAAGAATTTACTCAACAAAGTCGGTTTATGGGTTGTTGTGGCGATTGTGTTTTTTACACTCTTTCGCCAATTTGAACCGGAGCAAACGGCTCCGGCTTCAACGACGAGCTATACCCAATTCATGGAAGATGCTAAGGCAGGTAAAGTGGCTCGCGTTGACATTAAGGGACGCGAAATCACGGTAACGCCGACGCAAGGTCAAAAGTTTGTCATTACGAGCCCGGGCGACCTTTGGATGGTCGAAGACCTTCGTAAGTCCGGCGTTCAAGTCTACGGTACGCCTGAAGAAGAACCGTCCTTGTTGATGACGATTTTGATCTCTTGGTTCCCGATGTTGCTCTTGATCGGTGTGTGGATTTTCTTCATGCGCCAAATGCAAGGTGGTGGCAAGGGTGGTGCCTTTAGTTTCGGTAAGAGTAAGGCCCGCATGTTGGATAAGTCCAACAACAAGGTGACCTTTAAGGACGTTGCAGGCTGTGATGAAGCCAAACAAGACGTTCAAGAAGTGGTGGACTTCTTGCGCGATCCTTCCAAGTTCCAACGCTTGGGTGGTCGCATTCCGCGCGGTATCTTGTTGGTGGGTAGCCCCGGTACGGGTAAGACGCTTTTGGCTAAGGCCATTGCCGGCGAAGCTCAAGTGCCGTTCTTCTCAATTTCCGGTTCTGACTTCGTTGAAATGTTCGTGGGTGTGGGTGCTGCTCGTGTTCGCGACATGTTTGAAAACGCCAAGAAGAATTCGCCTTGCATCATCTTCATTGACGAAATTGATGCCGTGGGTCGTCAACGTGGTGCCGGTTTAGGCGGCGGTAACGACGAACGCGAACAAACGTTGAACCAAATGTTGGTGGAAATGGACGGTTTTGAAACCGGTACGAACGTGATTGTGATTGCTGCCACGAACCGTCCGGACGTTTTGGACCCCGCTTTGTTGCGTCCGGGTCGTTTTGACCGCCAAGTTGTGGTGCCGTTGCCTGATGTGCGCGGTCGTGAACAAATTTTGAATGTTCATATCCGTAAGGTGCCGGTGGGGCGTGACGTCAATCCCGCAGTGATTGCTCGCGGTACGCCCGGTATGAGCGGTGCTGATTTGGCTAACCTTGTTAACGAAGCTGCTCTTTTTGCCGCTCGCCGTGATGCGAAGTTGGTAGAAATGGTGGACTTTGAGCGCGCCAAGGATAAGATTTTGATGGGTGCCGAACGCCGTAGCATGGTGATGAGCGAAGACGAAAAGAAGACGACGGCTTATCACGAATCCGGTCACGCAGTGGTGGCTTGGTTGTTGCCTAAGAGCGATCCCGTTCACAAGGTAACGATTGTGCCTCGCGGTCGTGCTTTGGGTGTTACGATGCAGTTGCCTGAAAAGGATCGCTTCAATTACGACGACGTTTACATGAAGTCTCGTTTGGCCATCTTGTTTGCCGGTCGTGCTGCCGAAGAAGTGTTCTTGAATCAAAAGACCACGGGCGCAAGCAACGATTTTGAACGCGCTACGCAATTGGCTCGTGACATGGTGGCTCGTTACGGTATGACCGATGCCATGGGGGTGATGGTTTATGCCGAAAATGAAGGTGAAGTGTTCTTGGGTCGCTCGGTGACGCGTACGACGCACGTGAGCGAAGCCACGCAACAACAAATCGATGCTGAAGTGCGTCGTATCTTGGAAGAAGAATACGCCCGCGCCAAGCGCATTTTGGAAGAAAATCGCGATCGCATCGAATTGATGGTTGAATGCTTGATGAAGTGGGAAACGATCGACTTCGATCAAATCAACGACATCATGGAAGGCCGTGAAGTGCGTCCGCCCAAGGAAGGGTCTTCTGCTAAGACGACAGAACCTTTGCACACGGATACCAAGGTTGAAGAAGTCAAAGAAGCGCCTGCTGAGCCCGCTGTGACGGAAACGAAGGAAGAGGTTCAAGCTCCTGCTTCTGAAGAAAAGAAAGACGAAAATAATCCGCAATAGCGACATAATCGTCTGATCCTCAATTAAGCCTCACGCAAGAAGTTGCCTGAGGCTTAATTTTTGCTTGCAATCTGTCAGATAGACGCCTAGAGTAAGGGAATATAAAAAATAAAAGAACCCTTTCTTTAATCCTTACCCCTCGAGAGTTTCCCTACTATGCTCGCCGGTCTTTTCTTTGGCATCGCTGCGTGTGCCATCTGGGGATTGATTTACGTCATCCCTTTATTTTTGCCTGAATACAGCCCCTTATTAATTTCTGCTGCGCGCTATTCCATCTATGGATTCACGTGCTTATTTCTCGTGCCCTTGCAGTGGAAAAAATTAAAGCGTTTATCCCCCAAGGATTGGGTTTTAGCGTTTAGCCTGTCCTTTTTCGGTTCCATCGTTTATTACTGCTGCCTTGTCGTGAGTGTCAACTTGGCGGGAGCCCCCGTGAGTGGCATGCTCATGTGCTGGATTCCAGTGCTGGTGGCGCTTGTTGCCAACTACCAAGCGCTCCGTGTCGGTAAAGGTGTGGCATGGAAAAAGATTGCCATTCCGCTTGTCTTTATTTTGGTTGGGATTGTGATTGCCAATTGGACGGAGTTTGAATACGTCGTCAATCAACAGCATTCTACGGCCGGCAACTTCTGGTTGGGTGTGGCTGCGGGCGCGACTTCTATGCTTCTTTGGACGTGGTATCCGATTCGAAACGCGCGTTGGTTGTTAGACAATAAAGACAAAAAGCCCAACGTTTGGGCAACGGCGCAAGGGCTCGTGATTTTGCCTTTTACGGTGATCAGCTACTTTGTGGTGACGCAATTTTATTTACCGGAAAACTTTGGTCCCTTAGGGCCGACCCCCACGACTTTCATCATTTGTATGTTGGTGGCGGGGATTTGCTGCTGTTGGATGGCGGCTGCCGCTTGGAATGAAATGAGTCAACGCTTGCCCACGGCACTGGCCGGTCAACTGATCGTTTTTGAAACCATCTTTTCGGTGATCTACGCCATGCTCTTTAGAGGCGAGTGGCCAACCATGACGATGGTGGTTGGCATGGTGATGCTCATTACGGGTGTTTTGGTCGCTTTGCGTATTTTTAAAGACACTGAAGCGTAACTCTTGCACAAAGGCCCAAAAGCGCATAATGTTGCAGTCTTCACTTTTCTATTGAACTTTGTATGCTTTTGGGCTTTGCTTTGGGTGTTTTGGCGTGTGCCATTTGGGGACTGATCTATATTTTTCCCTTGGTATTGCCTGACTATCATCCGGTTATCATTGCATCGGCGCGTTTTGCTATGTATGGCTTGACGTGCCTGATGATTCTGCCCATTCAAATCAAAGAACTAAAGAAACTCACACGCTCAGATTGGTGGGTTGCCCTGCGCCTTGCCTTTTTCGGCTCGCTCGTCTACTACTTCTGCCTCGTCATTAGCGTAAAACTGTCAGGCGCTCCCATTTGCGGGATGCTCATGTGTTGGATCCCGGTGTTGGTTGCCATTGTCGCGAATTACTCGGCTAAGAGTGAGCAGAAAGTGTCTTGGTCGCGTCTGGCTATGCCTTTGGGTCTCATTATTGTCGGGATGTTTGTTGCCAATTGGAGCGAATTTGAATACATCACCGAAGTTCAACAAGGTTCACCCTTAGAGTTTGGTTTAGGGATCGCTGCCGGCGTTGCGGCGCTTTTACTATGGACGTGGTTTCCTATTCGAAATGCCCGTTGGTTATTGGATAACAAAGGTAAAAGCCCCAAAGTATGGGCAACGGCTCAAGGGCTTTCTGTTTTTCCTGTCTCGACACTCGGCTTTTTTGTCGCGAGTTTTTACTTCATGCCGCAGGGGCAGCTCTTAGGACCCGATCCCGTCTTTTTCGTTTTGATGATGATTGTGGCTGGTGTCTGCTGCTCTTGGCTGGGTGCCGTTTTGTGGAATGGTATGAGTCAACGCTTACCGCCCGCTTTAGGCGGTCAATTGATCGTCTTTGAAACGATCTTTTCGGTTCTTTATGCTCTTCTTTGGCGAGGACAGTGGCCGACCGTCAGTTTAGTTGTTGGCATGTTGATGCTTTTATCAGGTGTTTTGCTTGCTCTGCGTGTTTTTCGCAATACAGAAGTCTGATTAGTCGCAGTAGAATCAAAAAATAACTTTCTCATATTTCTCTTTTGTTTCTAGGAGTTGCATTATGTTTGGTGTCATTATTACGCTATTGGCTGTGGTGCTGATTGCGTACTTCGTGATTAAAAACTACTATCCACCTTTTGTTTTGATGCTTTTGGGTTTGGTGTTGTTGTTCATCGGCTGGATGATGGGCACCGATCCGGTTTCAGCTAAGACATCAACTCACTTCTGGGGCTTTGACCTTGTTCAGGCATTTACCGACCTTATGAAGGGTCGCTTGGGTGGCTTGGGTCTTAACATTATGGCCATTGCCGGTTTCTCGTACTACATGAATAAAATCGGTGCTTCGAAGTCTTTGGTGAAACTTTGTATTCGTCCGCTTTCTGCCATTCGCTCTCCCTACATTTTGTTGGGTTTGACGTATTTCGTTGGTCAATGCATGGCTTTGTTCATTAACTCTGCCGTGGGTTTGGGCCTTTTGTTGATGGCTTCCATCTATCCGTTGTTGGTCTCTTTGGGCGTTCGTCGTGCAGCCGCTGCGGCCGTGATTGGTTCGACCTGCTGTCTTGACTTGGGTCCGAGTTCTTCTAACGCAATGCGTGCCGCTGACTTGTTGGGTACGGACGTGGTGACTTACTTCGTGACGGGGCAAATTCCGGTGGCCATCAGCGTGATGATTGCTGTCGCAGTGGGGCACTCTGTGATTCAACATTGGTTTGACCGTCGTGAAGCCGCCAAGGGTATTGAAGATAAGGTTGAGGGTTTGAATGCTAATGCCGAAGACGCTTTTGCAGATGCTGGCCCTGCACACTATGCGATTTTGCCGATTCTTCCGCTATTTCTTTTGATCATCTTCTCCCCAATGGTCTATGCCGGTATTAAGTTAAGTTTGGTGACTGCTATTGTTGTCTCCATCTTAATTGCCTTTGTGGTTGATCTCATCACGCGTCGCACCTTTAAGCAATGCTGTGCCGATACGCAATCGTTCTTTGAAGGCATGGGTAAGGTCTTTACCTCTACGGTAACCTTGGTTGTGTGTGCTGAATTGTTTGCCTTAGGTTTAACGAAGGTGGGCGGTATCTCTACACTTATTCAAATGGCCGCTTCTCAACAAGGCTTGGGTCTTTTCTTCATGCTTTTCGTGATGATGGGCATTATGGTCGTGGCAACGATTGTGACGGGTTCGGGTAACTCGGCTTTCTTTGCTTTTTCACCCTTATTGCCTGAAGCCGCAGCTAGTGTGGGATACAACACGATGGCCTTGGTAGTGCCGGTGCAGTTGGCTGCCAGTTTAGCCCGTCCGATGAGTCCGATTTCCGGTGTCATTATCGCTGTGTCTGGCATTGCCGGTTTGACGCCGATTGAATTGATCCGTCGTACGATGCCGGTGATGGTGATCGGTATGATCGTTAACGTCGTGGCTTCCAACATCTTCTTGTAAGATCGGAAACGGTTTTTCAGGCACTGACTGAAAAATCACAAACGATAAGGCTCTGAGTTTTTTGCTCAGGGCCTTTTTTCAGAGGTAAAACAAACATAGTTTTTTAATCCTAATCGTTATAATCTAGCCATACTTTTTTGGAAAGAATCACCATGGCTACGACATTTCTTTGGCACGATTATGAAACTTTTGGTTTGAGCCCCAGTAAAGATCGTCCGGCACAGTTTGCTGCGATCCGCACCGATGAAAATCTCAATAACATGGGCGAGTCCATGTGTTGGTACTGCAAGCCCGCAATGGATGCGTTACCAGCGCCTGAGAGCATCATGATTACGCACATCTTGCCTCAAGAGTGTGAAGAAAAGGGGATGGTGGAAGCGGAATTTTCAAAACGCATTCTCAAAGAAATGAGTGAGCCCGATACGATCAGCGTCGGCTACAACAACATGGGCTTTGACGATGAAGTCTCGCGCCACATGTTCTGGCGCAATTTGTACGATCCGTACGCTCGTGAATGGAAAGACGGGTGTTCCCGCTTTGACCTTTTTCCCTTGGTCGTGGCGACTTGGGCTTTGCGTCCTGAAGGCATCAATTGGCCTGAGGTGGAAACGCCCGATGGCGGTAAGCGACCAACCTTTAGACTTGAACATTTAACGGTCGCTAATGGCCTTACGCACGAACATGCGCACGATGCTTTAAGCGACGTACAAGCCACGATTGATGTGGCTCGCCTTATTCGAGAAAAACAACCCAAACTCTGGCAATACGCTTTAGCTTATCGCGCAAAAAACAAGCTCAAGGACATGGTCAATAGCCGTAAGGTCCTCTTATGGGTCTCGTCCATTCATGGTCGAGAGCATGGCTATATGCGCTTTGTATTGCCGATCGGTCAAGATCCTAAGAATCCGAATGCGATTTTGATGTGGGACTTGATGGAAGATCCTCGTGAACTTTTGCGTTTAACGGCTCAAGAGGTGAAGGCTCGCTTGTTTGTTCGTCAAAGCGACTTGCCCGAAGGGCAAACGCGTTTGCCGATTTTCTCTTGCAAGATTAATCAAGCGCCCTTCTTGGTGGAGCATTTGGGGGTTTTGACAGACAACCGTGCTGCCTTATTTAACCTTGATAAGAATAAGGCCCATGAAAACGCCGCTTTCTTAGTCGAACACATTGATGAAATCAGCGGTTTGTGGTCCGAAGTGTTGGAGCGAGAAGCGGGGAGTGATGAGCCCGTGGATGTGGATTCCGGTCTTTATGCCGGGGGCTTTACCAGTAACAATGATCGCTCGCAAATGGAGTTTGTTCACCAACAAACGCCCCAAGCATTAGCTCATTTGGTTGAAGCCGGTCGCATTCATTTTGACGATGCCCGTTTTGAAGAATTACTCTTTAGATTCCGTGCTCGCAATTGGCCTGAAACTTTAAATGAAGAAGAGCAAGCTCGTTGGCAAGAGTTGCGTGTTGAGCGTTTAATCCATGGTGTGGGTGTTGCGCGCACATTAGATGACTTTGCCCAAGAGATTGAAAAACTCGCGGAAAGCTTGGGTGAAGAAGTCGATGAAGAAACGGAAAACTTATTTGGCGCTCTTTACGATTGGGCTGAGCGAATCAGTGATTCGTTGGAATAGTGTTTAATCGCAATTTTTGCATATAAGAATGGCAGAGCTTCGTGAGAAACTCTGCCATTTGTCTAGCTAAAAGTCAGACGATTAGAACGTGTGACGGATACCGACGTTAAAGCGATAGTTTTCCTTCACATCACCGCCGTTAGTGCGTTCAATGTCAATGTACGAATAGGTGTTATCCGTCCAGTTGAAGTTAGCGCCGACGCCGAGTTCAAGCCAAGCACCGCCCAAGTCTTCTTCGATGGTATTGCGAGCGCTACCTGACGTTGCCGTGGCGTTCATTTCACCTTGGAAGTCATAAAGACCGGAGACTCGAGCGTAAATCAAGCCCTTGTCTTTCGGGAACTTGAAGCCCGTACGAACGCCTACACGACCGATCAAGGAGTCGTAGTCGTCTTGTTCAACACGGACTCCGTTTTGTGCGGTGAAGTCATCGCCCATGATACGGCCGTAGCTTACACCCACTTGCGGTTCAACGAACAAACCGCCATCCATGAATTCGAAGCGGTAACCCGTTTCCGCGCTCACGTTAAAGGCATTGTTTTCATACGAACCGTTCATACCGTTTAAGGCAAAGTCGTTGTCCATGCGAGAGTACTTAGCGATCAAATCAACGTAAGCACCGCACGGAACGAACCACGTACCGTAGACAGCCAAACCGTAGTTCTTATTATCTGCACTATATTCTGTCATTAATATCAAAACGAGTATCAATTTTGCGAAAAACAAAAGGGACGAATCCGAAAACTCGTCCCTTTTATCAAGCGTTCAAATAATGAACTTTATTTCTTACCTTGCGTATCCTTCAAACCGACAGCGAGGTTAAAGACCGGTGCTTCAGGCTTGTGATCTTCACGATCGGCCACGAAGTAACCCGTGCGTTCCAATTGGAACTTTTCATCGGGGTTGGCTTGAGCCATTGCAGGTTCAATGTAGCCCGTCACGACTTCCTTACTTTCAGGATTCAAAAGCGTGCGGTAGTCAGCGTCAACGGCATCGGGTTGCGGTACTGCGAACAAACGACCATAGAGGCGGAATTCACAGGCCACGGCGCTCTTAGCATCAACCCAGTGAATAGCAGCCTTCGTCTTCACGGCTTCGGAACCCGCCGTACCACTCTTCGTATCGGGCAAGTAGCGGCAGTGAACAGCGATCACCTTACCGTTTTCATCCTTATCGATAGAGGTCGGGACGACAACGTAGGCGTAACGCAAGCGAACCGGTTTGGCTTCAGAACCGTCGGCCGGAATCGTCAAACGACGATAGCCCTTGGGCGGCACTTCAGCGAAGTCGCTTTCATCAATCCAAAGTTCCTTAGAGAACGTGATTTCACGCGTACCCCATTCCGGCTTTTGCGGATGGTTCGGAGCCGTGAGCGTTTCAGAAGCGGCTTCATCGTAGTTGTCGATGATGAGCTTTAAGGGGCGCACAACACCGATACGGCGCAAGGCACGGCCTTCCAAGTCTTCACGCAAGCAAGCTTCCAAAACAGAATAATCAATCAAACCACCGGCCACACGGGAGACACCGCAACGTTCTGCGAAGAGGTGGATGGATTCCGGGGTGTAACCGCGACGGCGCAAACCGAAGATCGTCGGCATGCGGGGATCGTCCCAACCGTCAACCAACTTTTCTTGGACCAATTGGATCAACTTACGCTTACTAACGACCACGTGGGACAAGTTCAAGCGGTTAAATTCATATTGGTGAGACAACAAGAAGAAGTTCGGGCGAACAACCGTCAAAGCAGCTTGCAAAAGCGGCGTGAAGTGTTCGGTGTTAACCGTCATCAAAGCCCAGAAGGCGCTAGCACGCGTACCTTCAAACTTTTCAGGGCCCAAGTCAGAGTCCCAAGCTTCAAAGACTTCTTCCATGGCCTTTTCAGGAGCGCTTTGGCCCAACTTGTTGCGGTTTTGGTAAGCAGCACGCATGAAGGGCAAGGCCAAGTCGCTTTCGCCCTTACTCATCGCGAGCAAGAGTTCCTTGGCTTCAGCGTATTGCGGAGCGCGCAACACGGGGATGATGCGTTCAAGGGTCCAATCGTAGAAGGCGCGTTGGTCTTCAAATTCGAGCGTACAGATGGAGTGCGTGATGTTTTCCAAGCTATCTTCGATCGGGTGAGCGAAGGTGTACATCGGATAAACGCACCACTTGTTGCCCGTGTTGTGGTGTTCAGCGAAACGGATACGGTAGATGGCCGGGTCACGCAAATTGATGTTGGGGCTAGCCATATCAATCTTGGCACGCAACACCATGGAGCCTTCGGCGTGCTTACCGTCACGCATTTCGTGGAAGAGGCGTAAGTTTTCTTCAGGAGAGCGATCACGGTAGGGGCTGTTTTTGCCCGGTTCCGTCAACGTACCGCGATTGGCATGCATTTCGTCAGCACTTTGTTCATCGACATAGGCATAGCCCGTCTTCACCAAGTGTTCAGCGAATTCGTACATCCATTCAAAGTAGTTACTGGCAAAGTAAAGGTTCTTTTCTTCACCGTGTTCCCAGTCAAAGCCCAACCAACGCACGGATTCCTTGATGGAATCAACGTATTCTTGGTCTTCCTTAACAGGGTTCGTATCGTCAAAGCGCATGTGGCAGTAACCACCGTAGGCGCGAGCCAAACCAAAGTTCAAGCAAATGCTCTTGGCATGACCCACGTGCAAGTAACCGTTCGGTTCCGGCGGAAAACGGGTGCGGATGCGAGCAGGATCGGCAACACCCGTGGCCTGTTCACTGTAGGGGGCAGGATGACCGCACCACAAGCGAGGTTCGTTCGCATGCGTTTCTAAGTCGCTATCGATGATGTTACGAATGAAGTTCGTAACTTGTGCACTATTCTCTTTATTTTCCGTCGTAGACATACTTATCTTCTTTATTTCAAGGAATGGAAAATATCCATTTTACTCGGATTTCGTTTTTTTCGTCGCTTGAGAAACAGAAAACTCAAGGAAAAACAATAATATTTGCCTTACTTGTCAGTTTTTTTGGAGCCACAACAACTGCTTTTTGATTCGCACTTCTTGCAACCCCCCTGACTGCATCCGCAACCGGGGGTTTTAAACATGTAGTAAACGCAGGCGATAACAGCAACGCCCACCGCAATTAACAAAAGCCAACTGATGAGATTCACGATATTAAAATCCTAAAACAAGGCCAATCATTCGAACGATGAAAGCCACGACCCAAGCGATGCCGCATTGAGCAAGCACCACAATCAAGGCCCACGTGCCGTTAAGCTCTCGCTTAATCGTGGCAACGGCGGCCACGCAAGGCGTATAGAGCAAGCAGAAAACCAAAAGCGTAAAGGCTGACAAAGAGGTAAGCCACGTGGTCAGCGCTTCGGTTGAACCAAACAATACGGTCAATGTACTCACAACGCTTTCTTTGGCCATAAAGCCACTGATTAAGGCGGTCGTGACCTTCCAATCACCAAAGCCCAAGGGACTAAAGATCGGGGCCATCCAACCGGCTAACATCGCGAGCATACTTTGGTGAGAGTCCGCAATGGGGTTCATTTGCAAGTCATAGTTTTGCAAGAACCAAATGACAACCGTTGCCACAAAAATCACGGTAAAGGCGCGTTGCAAGAAGTCTTTGGCTTTTTCCCACAACAAAAGCGTTACGTTTTTAAAGCCCGGTAAACGGTAGTTGGGCAATTCCATCACAAAGGGAACGGCTTCACCCTTAAAAAGGGATTGACGTAAAACAAGGCCCGTGACAATGGCCATCACGATCCCCAATAGGTAGAGCGTGATCATGACAATGGCGCCGTTTTCCGGGAAAAACGCTGCAGTGAAGAACGCATAGATGGGGAGTTTGGCCGAGCAACTCATAAAGGGCGTGAGCAAAATGGTGAGTTTGCGGTCGCGCTCAGAGGGTAAGGTGCGACTAGCCATCACGCCCGGCACCGTGCAACCGAAACCAATCAAAAGCGGAACAATGCTTCGACCCGAAAGCCCCATTTTTCTTAAAAGCGTATCCATCACAAACGCAATGCGTGCCATGTAACCACTGTCTTCCAAAAGTGAGAGGAAGAAGAATAGGACAACAATCGTGGGTAAGAAACTTAAAACGCTTCCAACGCCGTTGAAGACCCCGTCAATTATGAGTGAGTGAACGGCACTATTGACTTGAGCAGACGTTAAGAAGGCATCCACATGATCGGTAATGGCCGTAATACCCCAATCCAACCAATCGGTGAGTAACGCTCCGATAACGTCAAACGTCAACCAGAAAATAAGCATCATGATCACTAAGAAAGCGGGGATGGCAGTGTATTTTCCGGTCAGCACTTGGTCAATGACAAGACTACGGATGTGTTCACGACTCACGCGCGGACGCACAACAGTTGCATCGCAGACGCGATCAATAAACAAAAAGCGCATGTCGGCAATAGCAGCACAGCGATCCAATCCTCGCTCGGCTTCCATTTGTTTGATCAAGTGGTTGATGGTGCGCTTTTCGTTTTCATCCAAATTAAGTTTTTGAAGGATAAGTTCGTCACCTTCGGCAATTTTGCTCGCTGCAAAGCGCCACGGCAATTGCGTTTCAATAGCATGGTCTTCGATCGTGTGAGCGATGGAGTGGATGCAACGGTGAACAGCCCCCTTGTTGTCTTTAGAGCGACAGAAGTCTTGTTCAACAGGTCGCTCTTGATAGTGCGCGATGTGCAACGTGTGGTCAACGAGTTCAGCAATGCCTTCATTGCGAGATGCGGAAATCGGCACGACCGGAATGCCCAACAAGGCTTCCATCTCGTTAATACGAATGGTGCCCCCGTTGTTTCGCACTTCATCCATCATATTGAGCGCCAAAATCATGGGTTTACCCAATTCAAGCAATTGCATCGTGAGGTACAGATTTCGCTCAATATTGGTGGCGTCCACAATATTGATGATGACGTGAGGGTCTTCTTCTAAGATGAATTCTCGCGTGACGACTTCTTCAGCCGAATAGGGCGAGAGCGAATAAATGCCGGGCAAGTCCGTTACACGCGTATTGGGGTGACCAATGATGGCGCCGTCTTTACGGTCTACCGTGACACCTGGGAAGTTCCCCACGTGTTGGTTGGAGCCCGTTAAGCGGTTAAAAAGGGTTGTTTTCCCGCAGTTTTGATTGCCCACCAAAGCGATGCGCATCGTTGAGCCTTCAGGCAACGGCGGGTGATCGGGTTGCGTGTGGTATTTGCCGCCTTCACCGTAGCCGGGGTGCTCAAGCGCTTCTTTGGGAACGGATGGCGCACGAGCAGCGCTTTCCGTTTCCAATAAACGAATACCGATTTCTTGCGCTTCAGCCGCACGCAACGTTAAGTCATAACTGCGAATACGAACTTCAATCGGGTCGCCTAACGGAGCGCGCTTAATCATTTTGACTTCGGCATTGGGAATCAGGCCCATGTCAAGGAAGTGCTGGCGAAGAGCGCCCGAAGCCCCTACGTGGGTAATCACGGCGGATTGGCCGATAGGAAGGTCGTTTAATGTTTGAGACATAGAGAGTCAATGAGCAAAACTTTTGCTCTAAATGAGAATCGTTATTAAGCGAAAAATT
>DBFZTP010000125.1:0-1027 GCA_048520025.1 Candidatus Aphodousia sp. | reverse complement strand
GCGATTTTTCTGTTCAAAAAGGGCGCCTGACTCTGTTTGTGCGTGCAACTTAAATTGACTTCGAACCCATTGCATTGCCGGATCATTATGAACTCTGTCGTGCCAGAATAAACAGGTAACAATCGAGCCTTGTTTGGCCGTTGGATACGGAAGAATGGCAATATTGGGATTTCTTTCGGCAACGAATTCGGCCGTTTCTCTTGGCATGGTCACCGTCAAGTCCGATTTTTCAGCAAAAATAATCGAACCCAAGAAATAAGGGGAAATCACATTCGTTTTCTGAATGTTCTTGTCGGTTGAAAAGTGACGGTCGTAATAATTTAAAGAATAATCTTCTTCTGGATTGTTAATGAGGCTGATGTTATTGAGCACGCGCCCGTAGGGTTCGAGATCAGCAACATCAATTTTCCCCTTGCGATCAAAAACCTCCACAAGCGGATGATCACGCCGAACAACGAGAACTTGCTCAAAGACGTGCAAAGGCAAGTAGTGATAGCCTTGCATCCCTAACGCTTTAGGGCGAATGACAAAGTCAATCACCCCTTTTTGCAAATTCTCAAAACTAGAAAAATCAGAAAAAGAGAAAGCTAAAGTGCACTGTGGTGCCTCCTCATTAATGGCCTTTACAACCGGCGCTAACAGATAAGGAACCGCATTATCGGGACAGGCAATTCGAATGATGCGCTTGAGCGTCTTTGGATCAAAAACGCGATGGCGGCTTAGTGCCATTAATTTCGCATTGGCTTGCAAAACATCGCCAATGACTTCCGTTGCCAAACTGGTCGGAATAAGCCCTTGAGGAGTGCGAATAAAACACGGATCACCAAAGATTTCTTTTAATCTTGCCACTCGCCGGGATGCTGTCGGCAAAGTTAAATTGAGCTCTTGGGCAGCAAGCGTAATGCTACGCTTTTCCCACAAAGCAATGAAAAATCGCAGGTCTTCTTGAGAAATATTCATGGCATTTCCGCTTTCAAAAATTTCAGTTTCTAGTATACCTATTTTCAGAAAATGAAAGCGCCTCTCC
>DBFZTP010000124.1:0-14564 GCA_048520025.1 Candidatus Aphodousia sp. | reverse complement strand
AGATCTCAAACCTAGTATCTAACCTTATTTAAATTCTGGCAAAACATAGTCAAATTCAGACAATTTTTTCACGGGACGTTTGGGAGTGGCAGATTTGGCACTTCTCTTAACACTTCCCTTTACACGAATGTTTCCGCGCGTGGTCTTTTTCTCTTCTCGAGTGGGACGTCGCTCATCCGTGCGACGCGTGGCATAAGCGTACGTCTCGCGTTCATCTTCTTTTTTCTCACGACGGCCTTTGCCGGTAGCGCGTCCTCGGGCCTCCCCCATGCTTTTTTCACTTGCACGTCCACGACGCTTTTGCGGCGCTTCATCGACAAAATCCGCAGGATCGGCTTCATCAATGACTTGAACGTCAAACTTTTTCTTAATGAGTCGTTCAATGGAGCGCAACAAATAGCGATCTTCGGGTTGCATCAAAGAAACGGCTTCACCATCCATGCCGGCGCGACCCGTGCGACCAATGCGGTGCACATAGTCTTCGGCGTTGTTCGGAAGATCGTAGTTGACCACATGAGGCAACTCTTTAATGTCGATCCCTCGGGCCACGACGTCGGTCGCAACCAAGATCTGTACTTCACCGCTCTTAAATTTGGCAAGCGCTTTGGATCGCGCCGATTGAGTGCGATCCCCGTGGATGCAATCCACCGTAAACCCGTCTTTTTCCAAGTGTTTGGCTAAACGTGCAGCACCGGATTTAAGTTTGGTGAAAATCAATACTTGGCGCCATTGGTTATCCACAATCAAGTCGCGTAAGAAGTCTCGCTTGTGTTCTTTTTTCACTTGATAGATCGTTTGAGCGATTTTGCTCACGTCACGATTGGCTGCGATTTCTACCATCACCGGGGCGTCCAAGAGGCGTTCCGCTAAATTGCGAATGTCTTCTGAGAACGTGGCAGAAAAAAGCATGGATTGACGATTTTCGGGGCAATTTTTCAAAATCGCACGAATGTCGGCAATAAAGCCCATGTCAAGCATACGGTCGGCTTCGTCCATCACCAAGAAGTGCGTGTCATCAAAAAAGAAGTGACCGTCTTTGGCATGATCTAATAGGCGACCAGGCGTAGCAATCACAATGTCCATGCCTTCTTCAAGGTTCTTTAATTGCTTACCGAAACCCACCCCCCCGACGATCACGCACATCTTTAATTTCAAATACTTGGCGTAAGAGACGAGTGCCGCTTCAATTTGGGCGGCCAACTCTCGCGTAGGCGCCAAAATCAAGGCTTTGGCTTTGTAGCGTTGGGCACGCTTTTTGGATTGCGAAAGTTGCATTAATAGGGGCAAACCAAAGGCTGCTGTTTTGCCGGTACCGGTTTGAGCAATGCCCAAAACATCTCGCCCGTCTAAAAGCGCAGGAATGGCTTGCTCCTGCACAGGTGTCGGCGTCTCAAACGACAAGTCGTTTAAGGCCTTCAAAAGGGGAGCGGTAAGACCAAGTTCTTCAAATTTGGACATTTACTTGTTTTCCTGTAATTGGATATAGCGGCTTCGTAATTGGCCGCAACCGCCTTCAACGTCTTGAGCGGCAGAGTGACGAAGTTTGGCAATGATGTGCGCTTGATGAAGTTGTCGTGCCATCTCAGCGCAACGCTCAATCGAAGGACGTTGATAGCTATTTTTTTCAACGACGTTAACGGGGATAAAGTTCATCATGGCGTATTTGCCTGAGAGCAATTCAATCAAACGATGAACATCATCCTCACCATCGTTTAACCCCTCAATCAACGTCCATTGATATTGAATGGGATAGCCCGTTTCACGAGCATAGTTTTCTGCCTCTTGAACCAATGTTTCAATCGCAATTTTCCCGGCTTTGGGTAAAAGCGTTTTGCGCTTGTCTTCATTCGTTGTGTGAAGGGAGATCGCCAACGCAGGTTTTACTTTCGATGCCTTTAACGCCTCAAAGACGCGAGCATCCCCCACCGTTGAGAGCACCAAATTCTTATGAGGAAATTGCCCGTAGGTGCCCAAGAAATTAATCGCACGCATTACATTTTGAAGGTTGTGAGAGGGTTCGCCCATGCCCATAAATGCAACCTTGCGGGTTTCGGGACGAAGGGCGCGGGCGCGCATTACTTGCGCCACGATTTCTAAGTCCGTCAATTGACGAATCAAACCGCCTTTGCCCGTCATGCAAAAAACGCAACCCACGGCACAACCCACTTGAGAGGAGACGCAAACGCCTTCTCGAGGCAAAATGACGCTTTCAATCGTGTGGCCGTCTTTTAAGGCTAATAAGAGTTTGGCAGAGTCTTTTTCTTCCGAGCCTTCTTGCGTTTGAACAAGTGTTAAAAGGTCGTCTAAAAGACGATGAAGTTCAGGCAAATGCTCACGCAGTTTTTTGGGGAACTTTTCGTTGTCTTGATCAGGCCAAGGCACCACGCCCAACATGGCGCGATAGATGTGTTGGAGGTGTTGGGGCTTGCAACCCTTATCAAGCAGCCAATCGTTAAGAGCGTCTAAGGTCATGAAATTTCAAATAAAAGAAATGGGCGTTGAGTGTTTTCAACGCCCATTGTATCGGAAAGCGTCTTTGAATTAGTACTTGTAGTACATATCAAATTCAACCGGCGCCACAGCCAAGCGGAAGCGTTCCACTTCCTTAGCCTTTAATTGGATGTAGGCTTGGATCATGTCTTCGGTGAAGACACCGCCACGCGTTAAGAATTCGTGGTCGGCAGCCAAAGCGTCTAAGGCTTCCTCTAAGGAGGCGCAAACGGTCGGGATCTTGGCGTTTTCTTCTGGCGGCAAGTCATAAAGATTCTTATCAGCGGCTTCACCCGGATGAATCTTATTCATGATGCCATCAAGACCTGCCATCAACAAAGCGCTAAAGCACAAGTAGGGATTGGCCATCGGATCGGGGAAGCGAACTTCAATACGACGAGCCTTGTCGCCTGCCACATGCGGAATGCGGATAGAAGCAGAACGGTTGCGAGCAGAATAAGCTAACTTCACCGGTGCTTCAAAGCCCGGCACCAAACGCTTATAAGAGTTGGTGGAGGGGTTCGTAATGGCGTTTAAGGCACGAGCGTGCTTAATCACACCACCGATGTAGTAAAGAGCCATGTCGCTCAAACCCGCATAACCGTTACCGGCAAAGAGGTTTTGACCATCCTTCCAAATGGATTGGTGCACGTGCATGCCACTGCCGGCACTGCCCGTAACGGGTTTCGGCATAAAGGTGGCGCTCTTACCGTAGGCAGCGGCCACGTTCCAAACCGTGTACTTAAAGATTTGCGTCCAGTCGGCACGCTTAACCAACGTGTTAAAGCGCGTACCGATTTCGCATTGACCGGCACCCACTTCGTGGTGTTGCACTTCAACGGGCACGCCTTGTTGTTCGGTCAACAAGCACATTTCTGCGCGCATGTCTTGGAAAGAGTCAATGGGAGGAACGGGGAAGTAACCACCTTGGTGACCCGGACGGTGACCAAGGTTACCTTGTTCGTAGTCGATCTTGGAAGACCAGCCAGATTCATCGGAAACGATCTTAAAGAAAGAATTTTCAGGCGCCGTATTCCACATGATGGAATCAAAAATGTAGAATTCGGGCTCAGGACCGAAGTAAGCCGTATCGCCCACGCCCGTGGACTTCAAATAAGCTTCTGCGCGCTTGGCAATCGAACGCGGATCGCGTTCATAGCCCTTACCCGTGATGGGGTCGGCAGCGTCGCACGTCAAAATCAACGTGTTTTCTTCACGGAACGGATCCAAACGAGCACTGTCAGGATCGGCGATCAAAATCATGTCGCTTGCTTCAATGCCCTTCCAACCTGCCATCGAAGAACCGTCAAAGGGTTGACCTTCTTCAAAAAAGTCTTCATCGACGTTACGAGCGGGGATGCTGACGTGTTGCTCTTTACCCTTTATGTCGGTAAAGCGAAGATCAACAAACTTGACGTCGTTGTCTTCAATCATTTGTAAAACGTTTTCAATAGAGGACATAGTTGTTCACATAAAGAAATGGTTTAAGAATAGGGTGATTTTAATGTTTACAGCAAAGAAACGAAAGCGATAATCTTCACTAGACATGCTTTTTTTCAAAAGACTATGAGAAATAGCGTATTCAATTGAAATTAATGAGGAGCGAGTTTAGTAAGTTGATATTTTGAGCTATGTACTTTAAAGCTTCCGATTTAGTAATAATGAGAAACTTTTATAATGGAATTCATTAATTACACTGAATATGAATCCACGTATTTCTCAATAAAAATGATCCCCAAATTCTTTGCTCAAGAACAGGAGATCATTTAAAAATTCCAAAGATGCTAATTTTTTTAATAATTTAGAAGATATACATACCTATTGTAAAAGTAGCAAGAGCCAGACAGACTGGGATAAACGTACGTTTACAAATGTCAATTGGGTTTACTCCAGCAATAGAAGCAATCACAATAACGCCACCAGCAACTGGTGAAATTGTACGACCGAGACCCGCAGCAACTTGAGCTACAGCACCAAGTTGAACGACAGTCATACCGAAGTCGGCAGCATGTGGAGTAATGACTTCATTAAAAGCTAATGCGGCGGCATTACCAGATCCGCAAACTAACGCCATTAACCAAGGGCCAATGACAGCGGAAGCCATAGCAACAGATTCGCTACCTTTCATCATATCGACAAGAGCACCCGTAAGACCGATTGACTTCATTCCTGAAGCAAATACGGCAGCAGCCGCGATCAGCAATGCTACTTCGCAGAATGCGTCACCGCAACCGCGACAGAAGCGTTTAGAAACATCGCCAGCCTTTAATTTGTTAATTAATCCAATCACAAGACCAATGCCAGTGCCAATCAGCATACAACAAGGAACGGTAAAAACTTTAGTTGGTAGCCAGCCAACTTGTTTCGATGCAATAACAAGTAGAAATAGGGGTAGGATTGGAACTAATGCATAAAGGAAATTAACTTTAAATTCTTTAGTTTCGGGTGCATCAGCTAACTCCTGAATCTTTTGAGTACCGACACCTTCTTTCATGAAAAATGCTAGAGCCGCTAAAGCTACGGCAGAAATCAAAGCTCCGGCAAACGCAGGCATGAATTCCGACATGATTACGATCATGGCATCAGGAGCTTCAATTTCACCAGCTTTGAAAGCTATATCAGCAATTTGGGGATTAAACATTAGTCCTGGTGAAACGACAGAACCCCATGTCCCTAAAAAGACTACAGCAGCGGCCATTACTGGACGTACACGAAGTGCGATTAATGCTGGAATGAGCAACACCCCTACCGCTGCAGCAATGCCTACTGCAGATGGTAAAACAATATTCAGTATCCAAGTGATAACAACAGCTCCAGGGATCACTAAAGCGGGTACTTTGGACAACGGACGAACTAATGCATTAACTAGGTGATCTGCGCACTTTGTATAACTCATCACGTAGCCAAAACCCATAACAGTTGTGTAAGTAGGAACTAATCCTTCATTGACAAACTGCTTGACAAAAGCATTAATGGCTTGTTGAAATCCGACTTCGGAACCTCCAATGAAGACGCCAAGAGCAGTCATTAAGATCCCGGAAAGGAATAAAACTAGTCGAGCTTCATAATTTTTATAAATTAGCCAAAATGTGCCTATTACAACGGCAAAACTAATCCAGATCATAATATCTCCTAGAGTTTTTGAGGGTTATATATTGAAGCGTGTATTGCGATATTCAAATAATGAATCTATATCCGCAATTTGGATTTTTAATCCAGCATTTTTGCAGGATGCGAAACCTTGTGATGTCGTTACAAGAGTGCCTTTTTCTCCAACGACTTCACCGTGAAGTAAAGTTGGCTTACCCATAGAAAAAGCATGCACAGCTTTTTGTTTCTCGTAGTCTAGAATTGTGATATCTGCATCAGCTCCCACTTGTAGTCGCCCTTTGTTTTTTAATCCCAATAGCTGAGCCGACGATGTACTTGATTTGAAAACGAACTCCTTGAGTGTTAAAGCTTTGAATTTAACTAAACTCAAGCCAGATTCGATAATTACATTGCGAGGAATGCCACCTCCGTCAGTGCAAAAATTGTCAGATAGGAAGTATGTGCCATGACGTTTTTGTGTAGCAAAGTAAAAATTCGAGAGAGAAGGGTTAACAGGAAAACTAATTGGGGCGTCAGTATTTTTTTCTATCCATAATTTCAAGCCTTCATTGTTTGAAACCAACTCGATTCCATTCGAGCTAGCTAAATGAACCTTGGCAAATCCGTCTTCAATAGCTTGTTGAAGCCCTCTTTTACTAACTTGGTAGCCTCGAGATTTTAAGCAGTTACGGGTAACGTTGCTTTCAGGAGTATCTCCTACACAACGACCTGAACACCCGTTAATAGGAGAGAGGTAACTTTCTGAATCGATTTCAGGATGAGCTTTTAAGAGCGTAGCCACACGTTTAATTTCTTCTTCGACGGGCATGATATTGCCACGACAGTAAGCATTAGTATGAGCCAAATGGAATGCGTGACCATCTGCCAGTTCAACAAGTTCTTCAACTCCCTCAATATTGGATCCGTGTTTGGTTGATCCGGCATGAACTCCAAGATACACGCCTCTTTCTTTACAGATTCGAATTAGAGTGGCAGTGGCTATGGGGGTCAGAGGATAGTGACCTCCCAATAATTTGACACCAAATGCACCTCTATCTAATGCGTCATCGATGACAGCGTTAAGTTCGCACTCACTTGGATTGGCATCTTTAACATTCCAACCGGGACGAATCATTTCAAGACAACCGATGCTCAATCCAGTACCGTGATTTCTCATTGATTTTTTAATGTTTTCGAGAGGACCTGCCATTTCAAGCGCAGTTGTTACACCTGCTTTAGCGAGCATTTTGTAGCTTTGAGGGCCTGCAAGCCAAGACGAGGCATGCATGTGGCTGTCAATAATGCCAGGAATTACAAAAAGTCCCTTGGCATCAATATATTTTTTGGCCGAATCCCGATTAGCACCAACATAGGTAATAAAACCCCCTTTAATGGAGATGTTCAAAATCATGTCAGTATTACTAATCCAGTCAATGACTCGACCATTTTCAATAACAATATCTTGCATAAGAGTCCTAAAAATTAGGGTAAGTTACTTTGTTGTATTGCCCGGATCCGCTTTGGTTATAGTATCTTTGACGTAGGTAGTTGTAAAATACTATTTATGACGAAATGACTTAATATAAAAGTTATATATGAGACTAAGAGGAAGGTAGACTAGTTGTACTTCGTTTCCCTGATTTTTTGTCTTATTGCGGTGTGACAATTACTACTTAACTGAAAGAGAAGGGTATGGCCAATAAAATTCTTCGATACCTTGAAACAATTATTGAATCAAAATCAATATTGGCAGCTAGCCATCGTCTTTACATTTCTCAACCATCTTTATCTCAGTTCGTTAAACGAGTTGAAGAGGATTATCAGATTACGATTTTTAATCGAGAAAATACTCCATGGACATTGACAGAAGAAGGCGAAATCTTGTTGGAATCTCAACGGAAAATGCTTGAAATAGAAAGAGAATGTCGTCAAAAATTCGCAGATCGTCGCGAATTAAGAACAGGGGAAGTTAGAATTGCGAGCACAGCCTATCGAACTGCAATGTTGCTCAATCCAGTTATAGCAAAGTTCAAAAGTGAAAATCCTGGCATTTTTATCCGAATTATCGAGGGAAATACCGCTGAAGTTATAACAATGGTTGAATCTGGTCAAGCGGATTGTGGGATTGTTATTTCTACACTTGTTCCAGAATCCCTTGACCATAAAATGATTTATAGTGAAGAGGTGCTGATTGGACTTCCTGGTAATCACCCCTATGCTTTGAAACACCCCAAACCGGAGCGTAGGTTTGATTTACTCCCACTACGATACATTTCAGAGACCCCATTTATTATTATGAAGTCTGGGCAGGCTTTTCATGAGTATTTTTATGAGCTTTGCCGAAATAATGAAACAAATGTGCCGATAGCTTTGGAAGCCCAGTCGATTATGACTGTGCCAGCGTTGATTGCTTCTGGGATTGGAGCGGCTTTGATCCCTTCTACAATTGTTGGCGATTGTTTGGAGCGGGGGATTGCAATTTATCGTCCTGAGCCACAGATTCAACGCAATAACGTATCAATTGCTTGGAAGCGCAGCCGATACCAATCGTACGCTACTCGCCACTTTATTGAACGAACATTGGAATTACAGAATAATCCAAAGAAGAGTTAAACATCTAACATACCGAAAATGAAAATGGTTGCACGATTGAATTTAATTTGCTCCTATTCTGAATTTGTAACGGTTACGTTTGGATTTTTCCTAAATTTTGTTTAATTACTCATATTTTTTTACCTCATCCCCAAAAATCGTTCTCCATTCTGCCGTCATGGAAATCGTCTCCCAACCGTACTTTTGAGCAGCGTTTTTCGACTTATCCACGTTTTCCCGACAGTAGGTGCGAGCCTTGTCATCGCACATGAGCCGAAATGCCATGGCAGGATAGGGATTGTTGTTAATGGTGTACTGCATCATGCTCGCATCGCCATTGCTATTGCCAAAAGCCAAAATGGGTTTTTGACCGATCTCTTTTGCAATGGCTTCGACTTTATTTTGTTGAAGGTTTTTGACAACCAAAGCGCCTCGCACCAATGCATCGTCGGGACTAAAGCGATAACTCAATCCATCTTTTTCTTTTTGTCCGGTCGCCAAAAGCTTCACGTCAGACCCGATCACATGATTTTGCGTCATGAGGTTTAAGCCGTTTACCAAACTTCTGACGATCGCACGATCAGACCCCGTAACCGCATAGACAGTGAAGTGGTTGGCTTTAAGGTAGCTAATAATTTCCACCATCGGTAAGAAAAACGCTTCGCCGTATTTGAGATTCGTGTAATAGGGGTTGGGTGTTTTTGCAAAATCCAATACGTATTGAGCAAAAGCCGTGTCCGTCATGCCTTCAAAGACGCTCATATGCATCTCAAATTCGCCAGGGCCGTAATCGGGGAATCGCTCACCCTTTTGAAGGGCTTTTTCGCCTTTGAGCGCAAAATTATGGACATTTTTAGGCGCTTGATACGTCTTGTCGTGCAATACGCGATGCAAGAAAATCAACCAATCGAAGTAAAAAGGGGCTCTTTCGTCCATGAGTGTGCCATCCACATCAAAAACGGCAATACGGTTTTCAATGGGGACAAAGGTATTGGCTTTTGTGTCTGTCACTTGGTCTACATACGTTTTGAGTTTGTTGACCGTGGGTGAGTCGTTTTGCCAATAATCAAAGGTACTTTGGTTCGAGGTGGCCAACTGAGCAATCTCATCTCGAGTCGCAGCGTGAGCAGAGGTTGCCTGAATGGTTAACGCCAGCGTAAATCCCATCAAAAGCGGAAGCGTTTTGATCATGACTCGTCCTAAGCATTTGCACGATTTAAAGCAACCGTTAAAAGAACGGAGGCGCCATAAGCAATGCCCTTATCATTAAAGTCAAAGGTGCTGCTGTGAAGCGCATCTTGGTGTTCTGCATCGCCTAAACCGAGTCTAAAAAGGCACCCCGGGCGCGCTTGAAGCATAAAGGAGAAGTCTTCTCCGCCGGGCTTACGTTCAAGGTCAAGGACATTATCTTCACCCAAGGCTAACTTCGCTAAGCGCTTGGCTTCTGTGACGCGTTCTGGCGTGTTGTACATCGAAGGGTAAAGCTTGTTATAGCGATAGTCGACCTTTACGCCGTGCGCCACACCGACCCCTTGGCAGATTTCTCCGATACGCTTTTCAATGAGTGCTCGCACTTCCGGTTCATAAGAACGTGTCGTGCCACCGAAAACAGCTTCTTGAGGGATGACGCTGATGCCCTTAGAGTCACCGGCTTTTACGTAGCAAACGGAGACCACACAAGCTTTGTCAGGAGAGCAATTACGAGAAGCAATCGTTTGAATGGCACTGATTGCTTCGCCCATTGCCACAATGCTGTCTTGCACGAGTTGGGGGCGAGAGCCGTGTCCGCCCGTGCCTTTAAATCGCACTTCAAAGCCGTCTGCATTGGCCGTTGCAAAACCCGAGATAAAGCCCACTTGACCAAGGGGGACCATGGGTTCAGAGTGAAGGGCATAGTATTCATCAATACCAAAACGATCCGTCAAACCGTCATCCAACATATGACGGGCGCCCGCATAGCCTTCTTCACCGGGTTGGAAGATGGCAACCACGGTGCCTGCAAAGTCTCGATGATCCATTAAGTAGTGGCAAACGGTTAAGAGCGTAGCGACATGGCCGTCATGACCGCAGGCGTGCATGCAACCTTCAATTTGACTGGTGTAAGGTTTTCCTGTTTTTTCAACAAGCGGCAACGCATCACTATCGGCACGAAGCCCGATCGTGCGACCTTCTTTCGTTCCTCGAATGACGGCGACGACGCCTGCGACATCGGGGCCACCCACTTGCGTGTGAATGTCTTCGCAACCAAAAGAGGTCAAGCTTTTGACGATGATGTCTTGCGTGTGGGTGAGTTGAAGTCCTTCTTCAGGATGGGCGTGGATTTGATGGCGAATATCGGCGCCGTTTAACGCATAGGATTGAAGGGCTTGGGGTGTAACGAGAATGTCAGCCATGATAAGTGCCTCATTGAAACGAATAATTTATTCTGACACAAGCGATATCCCTTTGTAATCAAGGAAAAACCTTAAGATTCACGGAAAGGAGTGGGAAGGCAGATCCCAGAGCAGATCGGATTGGTGAACGATGGGATTAAAATTTGAATAGATAGGGAGGAGGTATCAATGGAAAAAATCAACCACGAAAGTCCGCATATTGTTTTGCCCGATGGAAAGAAAATCCGTTTGTCCTATTTGTCACGGGTTGCTAACGGTGTAAAGCCCATCACATTGGATCAGCTAGAAAAAACGCACATGTGGTCAACGCTTGACGAAAAAGAAAGAAATCGCATTCGGCAGTACTTTAGTAGTTGAGACAAACGTCCGTAGAATTCATTCTCAAAAACGTCACTTCCCATAAAACGATAGGAACGCTTCTTTGAAAAAAGCGTTCCTATGTCACGGTCTTAATTTAATCTTTAGACGCTTCTAACCGTTATTTCTCCTTAGCGTTAGCTCGATTCAAAGCAACCGTTAAAAGAACGGCAGCGCCATAAGCAATGCCCTTATCGTTAAAGTCAAAGGCGTTGTTGTGCAATGAGACTTGGTGATCATCGTCTCTTAAACCCAATCTAAAGAAGCATCCGGGGCGCGATTGAAGCATAAAGGAGAAGTCTTCTCCACCCAAAAGCCTTTCGATGTCAATGGCACTTTCTTCGCCTAACGAACACTTGGTCAAGCGTTTGGCTTCTTTAACGCATTCGGGATCGTTATATAGAGACGGATAGAGTCGTGTGTAGCGATAATCAACGTCCACACCATGCGCCATTGCGACCCCGTGACAAATTTCTCCAATTCGTTTTTCAATAAGATCGCGGATTTCCGGTTCATAAGAGCGTGTTGTGCCGCCAAAGATGGCTTCTTGCGGAATGACACTGATGCCCTTAGAGTCGCCTGACTTCACGTAGCAAATGGAGACCACGCACACTTTATCGGGCGCACAATTTCTCGAAACAATACTTTGCACTGCGCCGATCGCCTCACCCATCGCCACAATACTGTCATGCGCGTGTTGAGGACGAGAGCCATGGCCGCCCGTGCCTTTAAACTTTACTTCAAAACCGTCCGTGTTAGCCGTGGCATAGCCCGAAATAAACCCCACTTGACCCAAGGGGATCAAGGGGTCGGAGTGCAACGCGTAATACTCATCAATCCCAAATCGTTCCGTTAATCCGTCTTCCAACATATGACGGGCACCCGCGTAGCCTTCTTCACCGGGTTGGAAAATCGCAACCACGGTGCCCGCAAAATCGCGATGATCCATTAAGTAGTGGCAAACGGTTAAAAGGGTGGCCACGTGGCCGTCATGACCGCACGCGTGCATGCAACCCTCAATTTGACTTGCATAAGGCTTTCCCGTTTTTTCAACAAGCGGCAACGCATCGCTATCGGCACGAAGCCCGATCGTGCGACCTTCTTTCGTTCCTCGAATAACAGCGACGACCCCTGCGACATTGGGGCCACCCACTTGAGAGTGGATTTCTTCGCAACCAAAGGATTGCAACGTTTTGACGATGATGTCTTGGGTGTGGGTGAGTTGTAGCCCTTCTTCAGGGTGAGCGTGCAATTGATGGCGAATTGCCGTGCCAAATAATGCATAGGATTGAAGAACGTGAGGAGTAACGAGAATGTCAGCCATGATGCAAGCCTCAGAGATACGAATAATTAATTTTGGCATGCAAAATAATCATTTGTAATCAAGGGAAAACCACAGAAAATTGAAAATTTTTTACCGAGATTGAGTAGTTTTCCGTAAGATGAAGGAAACGCTTCTTTGAAAAAGGATCCCCATGTCCGAGTCCTATTCTTTAATCTCCGCTCGAGAGCATTATCTGAGCATTCCGGTGATTGAAAATTTCTGTCGCTACCTTGCATGCTACTTAAACGGTCGCACCTTTGATCCAGCTTACACGACAGAGACCTTGCGCCCCAAAGTGCACTATTGTTTTGTGAATTTGGAAGATGCTTATGAGCAGTACATGCAAGAGCCAGACAATGCGGCCTTAATTGAACGAAGCGAAGAGATGCGCCCCTTAATGCTTGAAGCGCTCAAAGCCAACGATTCAGTAAAACTTCATCAATTGATTTTGGATGTGATGCCTTCGCGTTTAATCGTTAAAAACAACACGCAATGGCTTCAAGATCAAGAAAACGATTTGTGCACGTTGGTGAAGTTTGCTTGTGAGCAATTTTCTGACGAAAGCCCTGACTACGATGCCTTCGGTCGTCAATACGGGCCTCGCATGAGTTCATTCTTATCTCGGCTTTATTCCATTTTGCTGCCCGATAGCATCACGTACGACAGTCGAGTGGCGGCGACCATGGGTTTGTTTATCCGAGAGTTTTGCGTACTGCACAAAATCAATCTTCCTGAAGAATTGTGCTTGATCCGACTTCAAGGTTGGGGGAAAGATAAAAAGGAAAACGGGCGCAACGCCGGTTGGGGAACGAATGAATTCCCGTCCATTGACAAGATTAAAAAGCGCCCCTTAAAAGAAAGAAGCTACGCAAAATCCAATATTTTGGCGTCTTGGTTAGTCAATGAATCCATTCGTCTGGCAAGGCAGTCTCAAGATTGCCCCGCTTGGATTAAAGAGGGGAACGCCGTGCGAAAAGTGGAAGCTGCTTTTTATATGATGGGGGCGAAGCTGCCGCTTTATCGAGAAGGGGAGCCGACGTTTTAGTCATCGAGCTCTCTAAGCGAAAGTTGTGAATTACCCTCGAGTGAACTCGAGGGCTTCATGGGACCTGACTGAATCGGTATGATTCAACCCTTTCGCGCAGGCACTGTCGCTGAACAGTATCGCCTGCGAGGAACTCTTTACCCATTCTAGACCATTCCGGCCCGCACAGCTTTTATTCTCTTCGGCAAGGAACGGCCATTTGGCCAAATTCTTTGCCGCACATTCATCTCGATCGTGCTCTTGACCACAGACTTTACACTGCCACTCACGATCTTTTAACGTCAATCCTTGATGACGATGACCACAAACACAACACCGCTTGCTCGAAGGATAGAACCGATCCGCTTTGATGAGATTCTTACCATTGGCCTGCAACTTGTAATCCAGACATCGGTACAAATTGCCAATGCCTACATCAAGAATCGCTCGAGCCAGTTTGTGGTTTTTTACCATTCCCTTGATATTCAGATCTTCAATCACGTACGAAGTTACTTGGTTATCGTTAGCCAGCGTATGACTGATTTGATGAACATCATTTAGTCGACAATGACGAATGTATTCGTGTAATTTAGAAATCTTTTCCCTTTGTTTGCAATAGCCTTTCGAGGGTAAGCGTTGTTGAAACGTTTTGCCTTCAGAGTTGGTTTGCTCCACAAAGGACACCTTCTTGCGCACAAGAATCTTCTGCTCAATCTTCAATCGCTTTAACCCCTTGGTTAGATGACGATGATTGTCAAATTTCTTGACCGTTCCATCCGGGTAAGAAACAACTAATGCCGTTTTGATACCCGCATCACAACCTGCGGTTCTATCTTCACTGATGACATCTGCTTTAGGAGACCCAACACCATCATCAACCAATACAGAGGCATAGTACTTGCCACTGGGCTCTTTAATGATGGTCACGGTTCCTACTTCACCCACAAATCGACGATGAAGAATCGCCTTGATGCGTCCGATTTTGGGAAGTTCAATGGTTCCCTTTGTTGAGGTTAGTGACTCAGAATCGAAGTGAACTCGAACGTTTTGTGGACATTGAAAAGATTGACGCCCTGAACGCTTGCTTTTAAATCGCGGAAAACCAGCGCGCTTTGCAAAAAAGTTATCTAATCCTTTGCCGGCATTTAAGACTGACGATTGAAGCGATTGAGAATTCACCTCTTTAAGAAACGAAAATTTTTCAGATTTTTTGAGTTGGGGAAGCGAAACGATGAAGGTGTAAGGTTTAATCCCCTTACCCGTTTCTTTGTATGCTTTTTGATTTGCTTCAAGA
>DBFZTP010000123.1:0-21450 GCA_048520025.1 Candidatus Aphodousia sp. | reverse complement strand
CAAGAAAATGTCAACAATTAATTGTTTTTATTACACTTTTTACTTGTTATCCAAACGTACACAGAGTAACCGGCATTGAGCCATTACTAAATTTTTGCTGCATTTGATAAAAATCAAATCTTCTATCAATTGGCATTTCTGCACTTTTGCCACCTAACTCTGAATTAAGTCATCGTTTGGTGGCAAAAATAAGAAAAGTCGACCATCTTTGCTCAACATTTAAGCATTTTCTATCAAAAACCCTAATCTTGTTTTCTTCATTTGCTCTCAGGCAAAGTGCGTCCTTCAAAAGCAAAAGCCGTTTTCCAATTGTGATTTTGCTTTTGGACTTTGATTAATTTATTTGAGGAAAATATGAAGTTCTCAAAAATCTCTTGTATCGCTTTGACGGCCCTTGTGGCGTCTTCCCCTGTCTTTGCCGGCACTGACGGCACTGAATTCCAAGACCTCTACACGATGGTCAAAGGTTGGACCAACGGCTATCTCGGCCGTTCCATTGCTTTGGTCTTTTTGTTGATTGGTTTGGGGGTTGGTGTCATCCGTGGCAGCATCATTTCTGCTGTCGGTTGCATTGCTGCGGCCATGTGCTTATTGATTGCGCCGTCAGTCATTGAAAGCATCATCTCCGCTGTCATTTAAAAACCTAAGGGGAGATTTCGGCCATGCAAAATCATTCCGATTTTTGTCCTGTCATTCGAGAGTTGGACGCTGGCACCAAGTTCTTCATTTGGGACTTGGATGTCGTTTGTGCTTTCTTTTTCGGATTTTCTATCGGAGTTTTGTTGGGAAATCTTTGGCTGGGTCTCCTTTTAGGCGTTTTTCTTGCAAAAGGCTTAACACGTTTGAAAGTCGGTCGTCACGCAGGTTTCGGCCTTCACCTTCTGTATTGGTATTTGCCGTGCAAGTTTTTCAAGTGTCTGCCGGCCTCTCATCGCCGTGAATTTATCGGTTAATGACTCGTACTTTTGATCGCCCTATGAACGCCTTTGAACTGATTTCTGAAAATCGTGCCGCAAGACTTGGACTCAAACGTTCCACGGTTGGTGTTTTGGCCATTTCTTTGACGGTGAACTTTGCCTTATCTCTCACTGTCTTATTACGTGACCAAACCGTCACCACGGTGCTTTTACCCATGAGTGCATTGACGCATGAGTCGCCCGTGACACTGTCCAATCAACAGGTTTCTAATGATTATCTTTTGCTGGTAGCACGAGACTTCTTAGCGCTTGCAATGAATAACACGCCAGAGAACGTGGACTTTAATCGCAAAACGCTTTTGCAACACGTCACACCGGCAAGCTTTGGTGAAATGGATCTTGCATTCAAAGAAAAGGCAGCTGAACTCAAGCGCCTTCGTGCAAGTACTTTCTTTGTGATCGATCAAGTCGATATGAAACCCGAAGCCTTATCCGTCATTTTTGAAGGTTTCCGACTTCACTACATTGGACAAAAGGAAACGTTGCGTGAGAAAAAACGTTTAGTCATGAAACTGCAAGTCATTGCAGGCCGCCTTTACTTGAAGTCCTTGCATGAGGTGGATCTTCGTCATCGTGCGACGCATGAAGAAACACAAAACAAAGCCTCTTAATGGGCTTTTCAGAAACCATTCTCCCTAACACTTTTATGAAACACATTCGTCTTGTTGCCTCTTTTTTGTTGTCTGTCTGCTTTGAGTCCGTCTTGGCAGAGACTGTACCTGCATTGGTTCTTAAAGAACCTTTGACCAATGCCGATTTCGGCATTGTCGATGAACCCAAACCCGTGCGAGCTGTCAAAAAAGCAATGGAATCCGGCACCGTTGCTCGCACCTTGCCCGGGTTTCCTGTGAGTGACTCCGGCCCCAATCGTATTGCGATTCAAGGGCAAAAGATTGTTCAAGCCATTTACGATCAAACGCAATTGGAAGTTCAAACCGATGAAACAAACGGTCAGATTTTTGTCATCCCGCGTACAAAGACACCCCAAGCATTGTTTTTGACAACAGCTCAACAACAAACGCACTCCTTGACGCTCATTCCTCAAAAGATCGAGAGTCAAGAAATCGTGATTAAGGGGAAAACTCCCACTTCTGAAAAAGTTACTTCTCGCACAGCGTTAGAAAGCTCAACTGAAGAACGACTTTCTGCGCTTCCCGTTGAAACCGCTGATACTTTCCCGCAGGCCTTGAAAAACTTGATGATTGCCATGGCGCGCAATGAAATCCCCGAAGGCTTCTCTGTCAATAATCGCTGCGGTGAGAACTGTCTTCGTCAATACATTTCAGAAAACTATGACGCCAAAGTCATTCGTTTTCAAAATAAAGGCCTTCGCCCCATCACTCTCTCTGAACGATCGTTTTATCAGCAAGGGGTTTTAGCCGTCGCTATGACTCAACCCCATTTGCGCATCGGTGAAAGCAGTACGGTCTACATCATTCGTCGATTAGTCAGAAGTGCGTCTGTCGATCGTCAATAAAAGACCATTTCCTTCCTTTACTTAATGAACGTCCCCGATTTTTTTAATCGGATTGCCCTTTTTGTTGCCCCATTTATGAAAACCACCGTTCGATTCCAACAATGGTTACTTCTTATTGTTGTGCTCGTTGCCGTCATTTTTCTCGCTGTCGTGATGGCTTATGTCACTCAAGACGACCACGTCATGCCAGCAAAAGAAAAGCCCACCACGCGCATTCAGATTAACGATAGTCGTTTAGGGGAAGAGCATTTTGTCGCCTCTTATGGCGCACAGATGAACTCTCTTCAAAAAGAGATTCGTGATTTGCAAACACAAGTTGCTCAACAAAAAGCGTTGGATGAAAAACGCCGTCAACGCAACCTTGCCTCTCAAGAAACTTTGGCGCTTGAAGCTCAAGACGCAATGAACTTTATGGAGGGCGGTCCCGCGTTTCCTCACAGTACCTCCGTCTCACCAAGGATTCCTCAACAAAGCGCACCCGTTAATCGCTTGGCTTTGAAAAAAGTGGCCAATGTTAAACCCAAGGAAGAAAAAGTTGAGAAAAATCCTGTCGCTCGAAACCGTACACCGCAAACGTCCGGTGAAGAGCTCTTGATCACAGGCACTTTCGCTAAAGCTCGGTTACTTAATGGTGTGGATGCTCCGACGGGAGGGCAAGCCAACGGCAACCCTGTTCCCCTTTTAATGGAACTGACTGACGCAGCGGTACTGCCTAATCGCTATCGATCCGATATTAAACGTTGCTTTGTAACGGCTAATGCCACGGGGGACTTATCGAGTGAACGCGTGCTTGTGCGTCTTGATCGTCTCTCTTGCCTAACAAAGAAAGGGATGGCGATCGATGTGAAACTCACGGGTTACGTTTCAGGAGAAGACGGCAAAACCGGGATCAAAGCCCGCGTTGTGACGCGCTCGGGTCAAGCGATTGCTAATGCCCTTCTCGTGGGATCACTTTCGGGCCTTGGTAAAGCAGTCAGCTTGGCTGCCCAGGAGTCCACAACGCATTTCTCCGGCACTGTCACGGAATCCGTCACCAATCCTTGGAAAGCAGGATTGGGCGATGGGATGCAAGACGCTTTAGGGCGTGTCGCGGATTACTACTTGAAACTTGCCGACAAGATTTTCCCGGTTTTAGAAATTGATGCCGGCCGTCAAGTGGAAATTGTGATTACCCAAAGCGCTTTGATTAAAACCGAAAAACCACTTTTTTAATGTTTAAAAGAATGAACAAGCCCAGTTTTAAATCTTTTCCTTTAGCCCTTCTTTTAGGAACCTTTTTTATGAACTTTTCAATTACGGACACCATGGCGCAAAGTCCTTTGGCTCACTATTTCCCTGAAATGCAAATGACGGAGTCTGAAACCAAGGTACTGAAAAACCTTCAAACAGGATTCCCCAATAACGGTGTGCGTTTTGCTCGACAAACGCCCATTAAGGGACTCTATGAAGTGATTCTCGGCACCGGTGTGAGTTTTGTTTATGTCGATGAAGCGGTTCTTCAAAAGACCACATTGACCGGTGAAAATGATCCGCAAAAGCCAAAGCTTTTTCGCTACTGGCTCTTTGGTGGAGTGATGTTTGACATGGTTGAAAAGAAAGAGTTGACGAAAGACTTAAAAACGTTGGCTCAAATGATTGATGTGAAAGTCTTGCCCATCAAAAATGCCATTGTTCGTGAAAAAGGCGACGCTCAAAATACCCTCTATGTTTTCACCGATCCCTTATGCCCCTATTGCGCCAAGCTTGAAGAAACGCTAGCTACGTTAGATAACGTACGCATTTATACGTTCTTAACCCCCTTGGTGACGCTTCACCCCACGGCTCGTGAAGTATCGGCTCAAATTTGGTGCGCACCCACCCCTAGCCAAGCTTTAGAAGACGTGATGGTAAATAAACGGTCATTGGAACAAACACCTGCCCAATGCGTGAGCCCAGTGCTAGCCAATGAAAAACTCATGCAAACCTTAGCGATTAAGGGTACGCCCACGATTTTCTTTGCCGATGGTAGGCGTGCAACGGGTGCGTTAACCCGCGAGCAACTCATTGATAGCATGAAAGAAGCGCAAGAAACGCAAAAACTTGCTCAAAAGTTAACGCACACACCTCCTCTTAAAAACTAAAGGCTGTGACTCATGGTTAGTTTTAGATTATTGAAAATCAGTGTTTTCCCCTTGGTGCTGACTGGGTGCAGTTCAATCACCGGTTTAGAAAATGCTCAATCGGATTTTGCGTGTTCGGTAGAGATGCCTGCGCAATGCGCTTCGATGACGCAAGTTCATGAAGGGTTATCACGCACCAACAAACGCAACGTCGCCTTCTCGAAGAGCGACGGAGAAAAACCAAAGCGCACGTCTGGCGAAATTACTGAACGCATTGTATTAACCATGGATAAAGACGGTGGTTTAAAAGAAAATGAACACCCCGTCTCGCCCATGCAACCTCGTCGACAAAGAGAAGAAATTCTCACCGTTTGGATTGCCCCCTTTGTTGATGAAGAAGGCGACCTTCATGATGAACAACGTATCCATGTCACGGTCAAAGCTGCCTCTTGGAGTCCTGATTCGTTAGTTGTTCCAAAAAACAATGATGCCAATACCCTTCATCCTCTTGACGATCAACGATCCGTTCGTGAAGTCCGAGTGAGGTAATCAATGGTGTCTTTACTTAAGAAGTCCGCTCATTGGATGCGTCGCCTTCGACGACAGGTGCAACGCCAAATGCTCTCCCTTAAAGAACGTGCGAATGTGTCGATTGAAGCTTCAACGATGAATACCCGTGATCCCAAACGTGTCGTCATTGATCGCTTCGGCAGTCTTTTACCTTTTGGCTTGGAGCTTGATAAGGGAATTTTTACAATTCATGCGACAGATAGTGAATCGGTTGAAGCTTTAGGGTACGTATTGGAAATTGCCCCTCAAACAGGGGCAACACCTGAACTTGCTCATCATCTTGAGAGCATTTTTAGTAGTGAATTGCCTTCTGGCGCCGGGATTCAAGTCTCTCTTTTTGCGTCACCCGCGATTGATTGGGCGACTCGTGCCTATTCATGCAGTCGCACGCCCAGTTGCGTTGCGCAATACCCCGAACAAGCCTCTGTCTTAGAAGCCTTAGCGCTGGAGCGCACCCGTTATTTGCAAAACGGTACGTACGAAGCGTTAACCGCTGGCAGCACTTTCCGTATGCGCCACTTCCGCGCTTGGGTGTCCGTTGTGATTCCTACGAGTCATTTGCGAGAAGACTTGTTCGTTCAAAAAGAAAAACTCAAAACTCTACGTGATCGCCATATTGCGGCTTTAAAGACGTTTCATCTCTATCAGCACACTTGGAGTCGTGATGATTTACTCGCAACCCTGAAGGTGCTCACTAACCCTCAAAAAAGTTTTTTGAAAGATGAGACGGGGTCTTCAACGCTTTTCTCTGCTAACCCCGTCGATTGCATCGCCCATCAAGTGCTCGCCCGTGATACGCATATTCGTATCACAGACACAGGACTGACTTTTTCGACTCATCAGGCTAAGAGTAACCCTTTGGAGAAGGCTGTGACCGTAATCGGTATGTCGGTCCAAGGCTATCCGTCCGACTACGCTTTACCGTTAGTTAAAGATTGGATCGGAAGTGATAAGGAAGACATCCCGTGTCCCTTTTTGATTACCACTGCGATTGCGTTTCCGAATTATGAGAAAACAAAGTCTCATGCCAACCTGATGGCCGCTCGCAGTAAGCAAATTGCTTCAAGTGAAGTGGCGCATTACTTACCGTCCTTAAAAAAGCGTGCCCAAGACTATGAAATCGTGACGGAAGAATATGCGAAAAACGGTGCGCTTATTCAACTGACGCATCAAGTGCTTTTGTTTGCGCCCAAAGGCGTTGAAACCCAAGCGGTCGAAGCGGTGCGTTCCGTTTTTAAAAGCGCTCACCTCGAAGTCTCAGAAGACGCTTGTATGCATTTACAAAGCTTTTTAACGTGCCTTCCGATGACATTGACGCCCTCCTTTGCAACGGACATCAAGATTGCACGGCGCTTTAGCACGAAAACGCTCACCAATGTCTGCCATATGGTGCCGATCTTAGGCGAATTACGAGGCACGGGCGCAAGAGACGGCGATGAAAGCATTACTCCCCTTTTACTTTTAAACGGTCGACATGGGCAGGTCACCCCTATTGATATCTTTGCCAATGTCGGGAACTTCAATGCCGTGATTGTGGGTTCTTCTGGGTCGGGCAAAAGTGCGCTCACCAACGACTTGATCACCGGTAACTTGGGCACGGGTGGCAAAACGTACGTGATTGACGTGGGTGGATCGTATAAAAAACTCGTTCATCTTTTAGAAGGTCAATGGATTGAGTACACGAAAGTGCATTACTTGGTGATCAACCCCTTTGAACTCATCCGTGACATTAAAGAAGACATGGGATTTTTAATCCCGATTCTTGTTGAAATGGCCTCTCCCAATGAGGGGCTCTCCGACTTTTTATTAAGTGTCCTTCAAGCACATGCTTTGCACATCCTCACGAAAGCGAAGAACACGAATGTCACGCCAGACATCACCGATTTAGTTAGAAGTTTGCGTCGTGGTATTGCCGACCCTGGTGCCGTCATTGAAGGGAAGGTTTTAACGCCTGACAGCCGGATTTTGGATTTAGCGACGCAATTGACACCCTACTCCCGTCATGGCATTTACGGTCATTACTTCTGTGGCAAAAGCACCGTGAACTTCACATCAAACTTCATGGTTTTAGAGCTTGAAGGGTTAAAGAGCAGAAAGAGCTTACAAAGCGTGATTTTGCTCTGCCTCATTTTCTTAATTACTCAAGACTTAACGCAAGGCGATTTATCGCAACGCAAGATGGTTGTGATTGATGAAGCGTGGGACTTGTTGTCTCACCGCCACGCTGCAAGCTTTATTGAAAACGGTTATCGCCGTGCGCGTAAACAAAACGCAGCGTTCATCACGATTACGCAATCTTTTGAAGACTATTACAAAAACGAAACGGCTAAAGCAACGCTTGCCAATGCTGACTTGCGCTTCATTTTGCGTCAAAAACCGGAATCCATTGCCTTTTTAGAAAAAGAGAAAAAAGTCGTCTTCTCCCCTTGGGAGATGCGAGCCATTAAATCCCTTCGCATGGAAGAAAACGCCTATGCGGAATGCCTCTTTATGAGTCCAACAACGCCCCCGGCCACTCTGCAAATCCGCTTTGATGATTTTTCACGCCTTTTGTATTCAACCAAAGCCACGGACATGGCTCGAATTGAGCACGCCATGAAGCAGGGCATGACGTTAACACAAGCGATTTTCTCCCTCATTCATAAACACTAAAAAGAATTAAACATGATCAACGAATTTCATCACCATCCTGATCACGATGGGTTTGCGATCGATAATGCCCTTCCCGTGGGCGAACACTGGTTTGAAGTGAAAAACCCCTTTGAAGACAAGATTGCCAAACACAGGGGGTTGAAACGTGACATGAAAACACCGGCTCAGAAAAACGCTGAACGCAGAGAAGTGCGTGCCGCTCAAAAGGCCTCACCTTATGTTCAAGTGAGCTTACAACACGATCGTAATTATCAGAAAAAACTCAATGCCATTTTGAAAGGTTAACAGCAATGCCTCGTCTTTCTTTAAATTTTTCGACTAAGACTCTGACCATCTTGAGTCTTTTAAGTGTCGCACTCAGCGTAGTAGCACTGACGCTTAGCTTTACTCATCGTTTTCAATCTTCTACACCCGTCTTTGCCGTGGTAGATACTCAATCTGTCATTGAAAGTCAGAAAGTACTTTGGTTGCGAGAACTCAATCACCTAGGTCAAACAAAAGAGGCTTACGAGTCGTTTTTAAAAGAATCACAACGCTTTCCCCAGAAAATGCAAGAAGCACTTCAAGTATTAAGTCAGAAGCATAACGTCATTCTTTTAAATCAAGGTGTTTTGGCAACACAAAACACACAAGATTTAACGCCGGAACTCTTTGCGCTTTTAGACATTGAACCGCAAGCCGCAAGTACGGCCCGTACGCTTTTGCAACGTCAAACTTTCGGTCTATCTAAGTAAGTCTCGTCATGAATCGTTTTCATAAAAACGCCCGTCAGCTAGGGTTCGCACTGCTCATGATTATCCGCCGTTACGGCCTATGGATCGGTCTTCTCTTAGGTTTAATCACTTGTCTGGCGAATCGCTATCAATTGGCACTTAACGTCACGCATAGCCTCCCTCAAACCCTATTTTTGATTGAGAAGAAAAATCACACCGTGATGCGTGGAGATTACATGGCATTTCGTTGGATCAAGGGCGGCCCTATTCCCAACGACATCGTTGTGATTAAAGAAGTGGTGGGCGTAGCGGGTGACAGCGTTCATCACCGACAAAAGAAGGATGGGTTATGGGTTGAAATCAACGGTAAAGCGATTTCACTCATTAAACCTTTTGCTCGAAACGGCGTTGCGCTTGTTCCAGGCACCACTGGGGTAATTCCAGAACAGCACTATTTTGTTCATGCCCCACATCCGGATAGCCTCGATAGCCGTTATGCCTTAACGGGTTTTATTAGTGACGCCCAAATAGTGGGGCGAGCAATTCCCCTTTTCTGAAGAACGCATGATGAAGAATCCTTTATTAGTCGCTATTCGTCAAATGATCTTTGTTGGATCGTTATGGTTGACGATGCCTTCAGCGTGGGCTTTAGGGGCATCATTAGGGCCCGTTTATCCCATTCTTGAACCCAATCTTTTAGAGATGCTTCAAGTGCACGCTCGTGAGTCTGAAAAAGAAACTCGTAGGCGTCAACTTCAAGCGAAGGAACAAATGCAACGCTGGGCAACGAATCCTACAGGAAAGACATTCCCTGTCGCCACGAACGTTTTGCATGAAGCGCTTCCGATCTCAAGCCCCTTGGTAATGATTGATGAAACGTATCGTCGAGACTGGCTTTTTATTGATGCCAATGATCAAGCGCAAGTGTTGCTCGCCAAACGCTTTCTTAAACGTTGCGATAACGCTGCTCACTGTCGTGTCATCTTAACCGCGGGCCCCTTGGGAAAAGTGCAAGAAGAACTTCAAACCCGTCTTTGGTTTGATCAAGGAGCAAGGCTTACCACTCGATTGGAGATTGACGTGGTACCGACCTTAGTGACTTTTAAACGTGCCTCGATTGAAAAGGTCTCAGCTCCCGTAAAAGCCTTTCCTTTCAAGCGCTTGTTAAAGGAACACTCAAAGTGAAAAAGTGCTTCTTTTACTTCTTTTGCGTAGTGACATTGTCCTCAAATAGTGCTTTTGCTAACGGCACCTGTCAGGGACGCATCACCAATCCCGTCACGGATGTGTGTTGGGAATGCGTCTTTCCCATCACGCTTGGCAATAACGTGAGTCTTTCCAACGGGAAATTTAAAGATGTCAAAACCGATGCTGATCCCTTTTGCGCTTGCGAAGGCAAGGTTTCGATCACCATGGGACTTAATATCGGATTTTGGGAACCGATCCGCACGATTGAAATTGTGCGTCGTCCTTTTTGTTTTCCCAGTTTGGGCGGTCTGCAATTAACCGATAGCCATTGGGCACCGGCGCACGGTCGAACCCCCAACGCCAAAGCTCGCAGTCACCGTACAAGTTTTTATCAAGTGCATTGGTATCACACGCCTTGGCTTTACCTTTTAGAACTGCTATTGGATACACGCTGCTTAGAACAGTCCCCTTGGGATTTGGCCTACATGACCGAACTCGATCCCCTTTGGGATGATGCTTTGACGAGCTTTCTCTTAAGTCCTGACGTTGCGCTTTTTGCCAATCCCGTGGCAGTGGGCGCTTGCGCCATGGATTGCGTTGCCGCATCCACCTATCTTCCCATGAATTCTCTTTATTGGTGCGGGGGTTGTGCCGGTTCCATTTTCCCGTTAACCGGATGGGTTGCCAGTCACATCACGTCAGAGCAAGTCTTTAGTCTTCTCATTCAGCGCTTCACGATGAAGATGCACCGTGAGGGACTTCTTTGGCGTCAATGGGGCAAAGATGGTCAATGCGCACCGCAATTGGAGTGGACCATGACAAAAGACGTCTATCGCACCCAAATGGTTTGGCCTTCTCGTCAAACACAAGGCCGTTGTTGCCGACCTTTTGGAGAGGAAACCGCTTCCTTTGCTTTAGGGGGTACTACTCCGTTGGTCACCGGTGAAGACGGAGCCTACCTCGTTTGGCGTCGAAAAGACTGTTGTCAAGGCATGAATCTCGGAGCTCAAAAATGAAGCGATGCTCTCTATTAAAGACGAAATCTGTTTGTCCCTTTTTGATGGGATTGGTCTCATCCGTTGCTCTTGCACAGATTTCCAATCAAGTACAGAAAAGTGAAGGGGATATCCGACGGAGCATTGAAGAAGCTCAAGCGATTTTACAAGAGATGGATGAAACGAAAGAGTCGACCTCCATTGAACTTTTTGTGGCGATTTCAAAAAGCATGCCCCAAACCTCTTTAGAGCGTTTAGCTCGAGATGCCGCCCAAGCTCAAGTTCCTTTAGTGCTTCAAGGTGTGGGCACGAGACCAGAGAAAAACACCATGGGTAAAACTGTTCTTGAAACCTATGGACGACACTGGATTGCTCGTCACATGGATGATTGGGCCTTTGTCACGCAGATAGGAGCTGTGCTTCAAATTGATCCGACTCGCTTTAAAGCCGCTAGCGTTGTCGATGTTCCTCAAGTCATTGTGATGCGCCATTGCGAAAATCGTGGGCAATGTCAACAAAAACCCACATGGATTCTTCGTGCCCGAGGCGATGTCACGTTGGATTATGCGTTGGAGTATTTGCTCGCAAACTTACCGAAGGATGGTTTGCCGGAAAATGACACTATCATTGTCAAAGCCAAGCTTCAAAAGGCCTTAGCGCGTTTACGAAAGGAAGAGACTCAATGAAAATAGCACTCTTTCTTTTGATTTGTGCTCCCGTTGCTGCCTTTGCTATCACCGTTGAAGAAGCTACTCAAGAGGCCTCTAAAGTGACAACGCCATCCTATGGGGAGATGCTTACGCATGAAAATCGCATCAATACCCTTCCGACAGATGCTCTGGGTGATACGGGAAGCCTAGAAAATCTCAAAGGCGACGATGGGATGGGAGACATCTTTTCACCGGCCACCAACAAAACGCAAAACTGCATGACGCTGGGTGACCCTGAGTGCTTGGCCATTCAAGTGGTCAAAGGCAATGCCAATCAAGTGCCCACATTGGATGAGACAACCAAAAATGAAATTCACGAAGGCTACAAAGACATTATTGATAATGCCAATGATTTAACCGAAGGCGGAAGTGATTTGGTGTCCTCTGAAATTCGTTGCGAAACGGTAACCACCGTCATTCCGGGGCGTGAGCAATTAGAAGTGTGTGATGAAGGACTTCTTTTTGAAAACGTCGCTTGCACGCAAGGTTGGGAAATGAGTAAGGAATTGAGGATTCTTTACCACTGCTCGACATTGCAAAATGCTGTCCAAAAAGAATGCACCATTGTCAAACAAGCGGTCGGACACAAAGAAAACATTGTCTCCTGCTTAGCAACACCCGCTCAAACCGAAGAAAAAGTTTGCCGTTTTATGAACGATGCCTCCGTCACCCAAGTCTTTCCCTATCAGTGCGAAGTGCATCAAACACAAACGAAAGAAAAAAAGTGCATCCGAACGCTCACGGTTGATGTGGTGCAGGGTTGCTCCACTTCATATCAATCAAGTGCTTCTCTTGAAGTCTTTAAAGAGGTGGGCTACACGGCGTCAAACCGCTACCAAACCATGCATCTCACGCAATACTGTCGAGAGCCTTTTCGTGGACTTTTAATTAAGTTCGGAAACAAGACGCTAGGGACGTTTCCTTCTGTTCCATCAACGGTGAATGCAACCTACATCTTGGATTTTGTCTTTACGCTAGAAGAAAACAATGGCGAGTATGTAATCACGGTCACCAATGTTGATAAGGGCTTGGGCACGCGTGTTGTCACTGTGCGCCAACCCAAACTCTCAGTTAATCCCCAGCAAATTGATCGATGGGAAGAATCATGCCAGTAGCACTCCCCTTGATTTACTTTGGGCTTTTATTGTCGCCGGCAATCGTTTTTGCAAATACCTGCACGGTCACGTCTCAAACCTGTACGCAAGGCGCTGAGATGCGACTAATCAACGGCATTGCTGTTTATCGCGATTGTTGGCAGTGGCAAGAAACAAAATACTGTGAAGTGGGAGAAATGCAAAACTTCTGCGAACCGTTAGAAAACGCCTCTTGTGAAGAAAGAAGCTCCATCTGTAAAGAGAGCACAACTCCGGGGGAGTGTTCTATTGAACAAAAAACTTATGCCTGCCACGAAGCATTAAGCCCCGTACCCGAAGGTATTTCAACGTTGCCCGTTGAAACGACCGTGACAGATCATTGGGTTGCGGTGGACGATTGTGCTTTTTCAGACAATTGCCAAACACCGATTGAAGTGTGCACAAAGCCTGATGAAGTTCGGGAGATTAATGGCGTAACGATCACCCTTGCTTGTGGAGAAAAAGAAAAACGCTCGGAGTGCGAGGTGACACCGGCCAATCCCTCGTGTTCGCTTTTACAAAATGCAGGGTGCAATGTTCAAAAATCAGAAACACCGTTACCCAACCATGAAAAGCATTTCGCCTGCCATGAAAGCATTGTCTTACCCACGCATCCCGATATTGCATTAGTGGATGCGCGCGACGTCTTAGATCGTATAGAAGTAGTTGAAGATACGTGTTCAAGTTTGGCAAGTTGCGAAATCAAAGACCGTCAATGCATCGCTTTTGATGAAGTCTTTAAGGAGGTTTGCGTCAATGAAACGCAGACTCGTTTGTGCAATGGTGTAAATGACTCCAATGCTTGTCAAGCTTTAGAAAACTTGGGGTGTAACAAGGAGCCTCCAGTCTCGGAGACGCTCAAAGCTTATACCTGCACATCGGAACTGACACCTCTTCCACCGAACATCCAAGAAATGGAGCGTGAGACCCAGTTCACCGGTATGACGCCCACGGATACGTGTCCGAGTGATGCAACAGTTGCTCGCATTCAACCAAAAACGAATCATTGCGAGGTGGGAGAAGAAGTCTGCGTTGAAGGACCTGAAACGCGCATCGTTGATGGAGAGCCTATCTACAAAGATTGTTGGAAAACGAATCTGACCTATGTTTGTGCATCAGAGACGGATAATCAGTATTGCGAAGTGCTTGAGTCTGATCCTTCATGCGCGTTGCAAGCAAGTACCTGTTTAGTGACAGGGGTTGACGGGAAATGCGAGCTCACCACTCACACCTTTGCCTGCAAAGAACGTGAAGATGAAACCGTTACCCAAGAAGTCTGCACGCAAACTGTGTGTCAATTCGGTCTTTGCACGAGTAAAGATGAAGAAGCGAATCAAAAACTCACCGATACGCTAAGTAAACTCGAACTTGCCCGACAAGCGGCCGTTTATGGTGACTACGAGAATTTGAGATTTTTCTCCGGTGAAGCCAATACCTGCCGAAACAAATTGGGCGGTGTTTCTTGTTGCCAAGGCAAAGTGCGAGGCAATACCACCAACAGTGCAAAACTCAATGCCTCATTCATTTTCGCGAAAGACGTCGCCCAAGAAACCATCAAAACTTTGGGCTCGCCCTTCGTCAACGACATCTTAGCCAACCACAAGGATCTGGCTGATATCGTGACTCGCCTTTATGGAGAAGTTGCTATGGACGCCTACTCCCCGTCTTTGTCCTATTACGGTTTGACCGTTTCTTACGGCGCAAGCGGTCTGCAATTTAGCTTTAGCCCCTCGACATTTTTTGCCATGGTCGCTTTAGAAGTGGCTGCCGACTACCTCTCGTGCACACAAGAAGAGCAAGCATTGCAACTTAAACGCGGCTCTGACCTATGCCACTACATCGGAAGCACTTGCACGGAATACAACATGGGACACTGTCAAACCAAAACCGAAGTGCACTGCTGCTTTAATTCCAACCTTGCTCGAGTCGTACAAGTGGCGGCTCACGAACAACTGGGACTCACGTGGGGAACACCGCAACGTCCCAGTTGCTTAGGACTCTCTGCTCACGAATTTGCCCAAGTGGATTTGAGCAAAGTGGATCTCTCTGACCTCTTGGCGGCAATGAGTTCTTCAGCTTCTACCCCAGATGTGGAACGCGTAAAAACTCGAACCCTTGATCGCCAACAAACCATTAATCCCAAAGACCCGTATGCGCCTATGCCTGAGAAGGACGGTGTGTGCGCGGGTAACGCATGTTAATCGTTATGAATCCCTTAAAACTAAAAAAACACTGGCTGATAGCCATCTTGTCTTTATGCGCCGTGCAAAGCGTAACGCACGCTGCCAACGATAATTTCTGGCAAGAAGACGTTTGGACGAGTGACACTCGAGGCTTTTTGTACTATGGCCCTGAAGAAAAAGAAGGTAAAACAAAAGATCGGGAACTCTCCCAAATCACCTCCTTGGAGGCCCTTCAAAAGGAAGCGCAGGCCCGTCTTGCACGAGCCGTCATGAGCCCCTCGAAAGAGACACTTTCAAGCTACTTGGAGGTGAATCACTTTATGCTCGAGAAATCCAACACCTTTGCTAAAACGTGGCAACAAACGCTTTGGGGCTTACCGCAATTTGATGCAACGGTGACCTTTCCCAATGCTAACTTTGCGCAAGTGGCCCTCAAAGAAAACCAAGCTAAAGAGAGGCAATCTCGACTCTCGGCATTGAAAGACCGTTACGCGCTTTTGTTTGTTGTTCAAGAAGGTTGTTCCTTTTGCGACGTGATGGCAACGGTGAGTCGCTTTTTAGAAGAAACGCACGGCATTAAAACATTGCCCATCTACATTGGTAATGCCCAACCTGCCTCGTGGCCCAATGCCCTACCCGATAACGGCATTTTGCGTCAATTATCTGAAAAAACGCAGACCACGATTACTCAAACACCCGCCATTTTTATTGTCGCTCAATCCGGCGAAGCCCGATTGATTGCGTCTGGCGCTCTTTCGGCCGATGAACTCATTAACCGCTTCTTAGCTTCTGTTAAGTCAAACTAAAAACACGATGGAAACGCTCTTGATCAAACCCCTTTGTTTATCTCTTTTGGCCCTTGGCGTGACATCGACCGCCAAGGCTCACTTCATTGAAGATTTTTATCATGCGGCTGCCTCTCAGGGGAATGTCACGGCAGCGGGCATTCACGAAACCGCAGGGCTTAAAGTTGTCACGGGAGGAGGTTACGTCTTTAAAGCCCCTCGAAACGATTTCACGCCCTTTCACTACTCGCCTCCAAAACTTTCTGCCGGCTGTGGCGGGATTGATTTATTCATGGGCGCCTTCAGCATCCCCAGCAAAGACGAGTTTGTGAATTACCTAAAAGCCATCGGCTCGTCGCTCCCCGGTCTTGCATTTCAATTGGCGCTTCAAACTTTGTCGCCAGACCTATCCGAACAAGTGACAAGCTTTCGTGATTTGATCCGTGAGTACGGTGCGCATTTTCAAGACTCTTGCTCGGCTGCTCAAAAGATTTTGGATATGTCAGGAGCACAAGGCTACATGGAAAAGTTGAAGTATTCGACGGCCAATAGTCTTCGAGAACGAGGCATTGTAAGTGATGCTTATGAAGCGACCGAGAAAACCCGTGCCAACGGTTCTGTTCTTTTTGATTACGCTCCCACCCGTAAAGACACGGGAGGAAACGTCATTGATGCTCCGCAACTCAATTTAACGTGGTCATTACTGAATGGGGGACAGCTGACATCGAGTTATCCGAAAGAACTCAAAGAAGTGATGATGACGCTCGTGGGGACCACGATTTATGTAAAAACCGGCGAAGGGGCGGACGCCGTTGCGCAATCCCGCCTCATCATGGGAGAAGATATCGCTACAACTCTTTTAGGAAGTATTGACAGCGTGTCGTTGACGGACGCTTTGCGTCTGACGTGTTCCGACAGCGATCCTCAATGCTTAACCCCTCGTCGTGTTGTGATGGATGACATCAATTTAACCTACGAGTTGTGGCAGGCAGCCAAACGCTATCAAAACGCCCTCTTATCACGCAATCCCAATTTAGTCACTGATGACGATGTTCTTTTATTGGGTTCGGTAACAACCATTCCTCTTATCACAATTATCAACACGGTGACGAGCCGTCGATACATGGGCTTTGCCGATGACATCTTGCGTGTTTATGTGGAAGCAGCAGCCTTTGAAGCGATTGTCAGAGCGCTCGAACAACTCACCATTGATATTGAACGCACGGTAACAGCGTCAAGTGCGTCGACTGTATCAACGCTTAATGAGCAGCACGCTCAAGCCTTGGTTACTCGCATTCATAAAGTCAGAAGTGACCTCTCCTCTCGCGCCGACAAAATCTATCAGCAAATGGCACGTACTCACTCGTTTATTGAACAAATTGAGCATATTGAACGAAGCCTCTTGGGCAATGCTGCTTACCAAATGAGTGAACGATTGAGTCTTACGGGAGTGCAATAAAAATGACTTTTCAGTTTTATGCGTATTGGAACGGTGCTCAAATCCGTGATCTTTTAGAAGCCATGGTCATGATTGTGGGGACGGGGGACTTTTTCGGTCTTCTTAAATCCGTCGCTTTAGCGGGATTCTTGTCGGTTATTACCGTAGCTGCCCTTCGCTACAAGGGGCTTGAAGTAATGAGTTTTTTGGTCGCGGTTTTGCTTTTTTATACCGTTACCATTGTCCCCAAAACAACGGTTATTGTCAGAGACGATCGGGTGGCGCAAGTCTACCCCGTCGATCACGTCCCGCTCGGTTTAGCCTTTCTCGCAAGCACCACTTCTCACGTTGGCCACTGGCTAACGGAACAATTTGAAACGGCCTTTGCTTCAGCGGACGCTGAACGTTTTTCACGTTTCGGCATGGTGTTTCCCCAACGCGCCGTGAGCGCTTTATTAGCTGCCGGCCCCGTGACACCTCAGGGCAGACTCTTAATCTCAGGGTTTAATCGTCACTGCGTGGTGCCGGAACTCGTCGACTACCCCAATAAACTCAATGCATTGGTGGCAAGCGGTAACCTTTGGGGAACAATCTCAACAAACGGTTGGGTCAATCCCGCTCGCCGTACACCAGATGTGGACGGAAGATGGATAACTTGCGATGTGGCCGTCACCGCTGTTGAAACTTACTTAAACCAAGAAGAAGTCCCTGCGATTGAAGAGCGCCTTGCTATGAAACTCGTTCCCGACCACGTAAATCCAAGTGCGGTCATCGCCTCAGCACTTCCTCAATCAGAAACGGTGCTCTTAGGGCTTTCCCAAACGCTCTCAAGTTCCATTAAGCATTCGGTCTTTATGAATACCTTGGACGATGATCTCTCGCAAGTCGCAGCTTTATCGAAAAATCCTTTAGCGGTGGCAACGAAACTAGCCAAAGCACAAGGCAATCTCGCCAGTGAGCTGAATTACCGAACAATGTCACAAATCGCACAAGATGCTCTACCCAAAGTCAGAAATGCTTTGCAGTTTATGATTTTGGCAGCCTTCCCCTTGATTCTCATTATGGTCGTTGCCACGGGACACATGGCTGCTTCGATTTTGCGTAACTACCTTACTCTTTTGATTTGGATTGAACTTTGGGCACCGATTTCATCCGTGATTAATTATTTGATGATCCATGTTGATGCTCACCCTATGAATCAAATCATTCAGCAATACGGCGCTAATTCCATCATGGCCGCAACGCTCATTCGTGAAACGGGTGCAAGTTCTCAAGCTATTGCCGGATACTTGATGATTTTGGCACCAGTTATTGCATTTGCGATTGCCAAAGGATCAGACATTGCCAGCGCTCAAATGGTGGGTTCCATGATGGCGCCCGCACAAAGTGCGGCCCAATCTCAAGGTTCAACTTTAGCTCAAGGCAATATCACCTTGGGTAACAGCTCGTGGGGCAATGTTTCCACCAATAACATTAACGGGAACAAATCTGATCTATCGACCTCTTTCATCGACTCCTCAATGATGCGAACCGCATCAGCCTATGGCTCAATCACTCGAAATGGAGACGGTACCGTTACCGGCATGAGTGCAACAGAAATTTCAACGGGTGTGAATTCAACGATGGGATTGGGTGAAAGCAACTCCTTGGGTAAGAATTCAGCAACGACCAACACGATGAGTTACAGCGACGCCGTTAATGGTTTGCGTCAATTCATGACACAAACCACGGATAAGTCGATGGCTGGTTTTACCAACCAATTAAACACTGAAATCAGTCGTAGTCACGGATTGTCCGAACGAAGCTCAGAGAGCGAATCAATCGGACAATCGATGAGTGTTGGTAAGTCGACGTCGTTGAGCGAACAAATGAATAATTCGCAAGGCTTATCGATTGAAACACAAACAGCCTTGAATGCCTCAGAGGAGAAAAACTCAGATTATTTAGAGAAACTTCTTGGGCTTTCTACAAAGAAGGCCTCTAGTGTTACAGGACTTTCTGCCACCGACTCTTCAAAACTGAATACGAGCGCAAAGAATAACTTGGCTGATAATTCTGAAAATGAATCAGATTGGTCGGGTTCTATTTCTGCATCCATAAATACAGCGCAAGATCTTACTGACACCATAACTCAACAATCCAGTACAGCCAATCAAACCCAAAAACAAAGTGCGTATCAGACACTATTGTCAGCAACAAGACAAATTGCAGCGACAACAAAAGATACCGGTATTCGACAAGCTGCAGAAACATTTGAATCTCAGCTAACGTCTGCCTATCAATATTCGATGTCTTCAAGTTTTAACCAAATGGCTTCCACTTCCGCCGGAGAGCAAATGGCTCAAGTCAGTCAACAAGACATTCGCACATTGATGAATGCCAATCCTGAAGCTATGCTCAAAGCCATTGATACGTTTGGTTCTCCCGAGCGAGCACAATCTGCCCTATTTCATAGTGCTGCAGCTCGTAGTGCTTTTGCACAATCCTTGCAGAGCGAACAGCTTCAAACTCCTTATCGTCCGGAGACAGCTTTACCATTAACACTCACGCAAATTGATCAAATGGCAAAGACGGGACAACAAACGACGCTTGCTGATTTCGAGCAAAAGTTTGAGCAATCAACCATTGATAACAACACCGCGGCTATGGGTGTACAAGCAAAAACCATTCATCAACCCGTAGGGTCTGAACCGGATACTCACGCGATTAAAAATATCTCAGATCAAAAACGAGAAACCTTTGCCACTAATGCAAGCCAAGACGAAAACGACTTGCTACTTCAAAGAGGAAATACACGTTCTGCAGCCGCGCTGTATTCAGAAAAAGAAAGAGGACTATCGACTGTTATAGGTAACGCATTTCTTGGAGGCTTCCCCTATAGCTCACCTCAGAACTATGAAGAAAAGCTTGATCGTACAGCCCTAAACTCAAGCAGTGACGAACGTGCACTGCGTGAACTTGGGCAACAAGATAAAACGGTTCGAATGAATGACTTTGAACGGGCGATTCAATCAAGTCGAGAACTCGAAACGAGCACTACGTCGCATAAGTAATGCCCTTTTTGAGTGATTAAAAACGACGACCACATCGATAACCGTGAGAGATATATCGACTTCGACAATACCGTAAAGAACGGATACGTCTTCTTCTACAACTCGAAGGGCGTTCTTGTGCAAACCTGACTATCGGATCAACGAACAGTAAATAACACGTATTTAACGCTTCTTCTTTTGAAACTTTTGTGTTCAGTATTGCATTGACATAAGGGTCTTCATGCACGGGAGGAACGGTTAAGAACGTCACGACTCGGTTCTTTAAATTTTTAAAACAAGAGGTAATAGACATGATTAACTCACTAAAAACGAAAAACACAAATTTCAACTTAAGGGCCCATGAGTTGAATCATTTATCGATATCTTAAAGAGTCGACAACTCATTTTTCCAATGAATTTTATCTATCAAAATCAATGAGCTATTTCATATAGTCTATGAGCTTCATTGCAAGAATTTTAAGCAAACAACAAAATTTCACTTATGGCAAAAATATCAAATTTCGGCATGCATACCGCGTATTTATTGGGTTTTGAGAAAATTGCTGATGTTAGAGGTATTTCCTCTGTCGTGAGCCTCTTCGAAAACCGAATGATCCTCTCGGGTATTTACCTCCAAATTCGACCCGATCGCCACGTTTATATTGGCAAAACCAGCAACATCATCAGACGCTTTGAACGTCACTTACAAAATGGTGTTGTGATGGAAGAGTTGGCATTTATGCCAATGCACCTAAGATTTTTGGATAAAAAAGAAAAAGACATCATCGCTAAGGCCGAACGCTATGGAATTGCGTTGGATAATCTCTTATTGGTGGAAACGCCTTGGCGCCCTCTGCAAAAGTTTCAAGACTTGATTTCGGACACTGAAGTTGAAAGTTGGTTATCTGAAAATCTCGAAACCGAACCTCACCGGAATCATCTGAAAGAAATTTTTAATCAAATGTCGCCGGGGCTTCGACAACAATTTAATCTGGCAAAAGCACAGCCCATCTTTAATCAGGTATTGCCAATGGCAAAGCATTTCGTTCAAACGTTCATTTTGAAACCTGACATCACCGTTGGTGCTCTTTGGAGTGCTGATGCGTATTGCATTGATCAAACTCAACGTTTTTTGCCTTTAATACGCTTGCGTGCTGGAACTCAAACTTTAATGATCGTCGGATTTTATCGAACCATTCCCCATGAACCTTGGATGCTAGTTTTGTGTTCAATAGAAGCGCTCACCCAATGTGACATTTCAGTAGAGGAGATTTCTCAAGAATTCCCCTATTTATTGATTGAGGAAGAAGATGGATTTGTTCGATTTAATGCTCATGCAAGAATGATGACACCCGTCTTAAATGAACTCAAGAAGCCAATACGCATCACCGTATTAAACGCACTGCGCAAAAACCTTTTGCAATCAGGAAACCCCGCATTGCATTTCTTGTTGATTTAATTGAAATTTCTTTTGATAATGGCCTACTCAAATTCAATT
>DBFZTP010000122.1:0-7071 GCA_048520025.1 Candidatus Aphodousia sp. | reverse complement strand
CTTCTTCAGGAATATTCACTGATTCATTTTCAAAGTGAGCGATTTCCACATAATAGACACGACGGAAAACATCGTAAGCTAAAGAAACTTGCTTTAAAGCTTGGACTTTGGTGCGTTCGCTCACCTTTTCATACTTCTCACCGTGAATGACTTTCAAGAAAGCCTCTGACAAGTCGGCCTTTTTAGCTTCAGGAACCAAAGCCTCTTTTACCAAAAGCTTGCGAGCTTCTTCATAGCGTTGCTTGGCTTCGGGCGTTAATTGACTCAAAAGTTTTTCCGTTAAGGTCATTTCCACCGTTTGGTGCATATGAAAGAGTGTTTTTTTAACGAGCTTTTCATTTTGACGATACTCTTCAGACTCCGTCATTGCGGCAAGCATACCAATGGCTTCAAGCATAGCGGCCCATTGAGCATTAAAGTTGCGAGTGGCTTCCGGATTGAAGAAGCGGAAAAACGGCAAGGGAGCGTTGACAGCATTGGCCACTTCGCCGGAGGTGAAACGAACGAGATCGCGGACGCAACCACCGTAGGAAAGACCAAGACTTTCTGCAAATCGTGAATTGAATTTATGCATAACTTACTCCAACAAGATAATTAATTTGAGTCAACCGGATCGAAGGTTAACTGAATTGTTTTGGGTGGTTTCCCGTTATCAGGAACGGGGAACGGATCGCACATGCGAATAGCGGACTCAACAGCTCGATCATAGGCCGGTAATCCACTGGCTTTTAACAATTTCGGCGCGGCCGCTTGTTGACCGTTTTCCAAAAGCGTTACCTCATAGACGGTTTCATATTGACCGCTCTTCATATCCGGTGTGACCGAGAAGATGAGATTACGACGCACGCAGGCGACAATACGAGAGTTGTAAACAGCCGATTGAGCGCCACCCATAGAAGCAGAAACGCCAGCAGCATTGTTTTGCGACGTTTGTTGTAAACGTTGCATTTCTTGCTGTTGCATTTGCTGAGCTAAGCGCTTGGCTTGCTCTCTTCGGCGTTGCTCTTGGCGCTTTTTCTCTTCGGCTTTACGCTTTTCTTCTTCGAGGCGTTTTTGCTCTTCAAGTTTTCTCTGTTCCTCGAGTCGCTTTTCTTCCTCTAAGCGCTTTTGTTCTTCGAGTTTTTTCTTTTCTTCGTCTTGTTGACGAATCACATCTTCAGGGGGCTCCGAAGGCGCTTGCTCTTGAGGCTTGGGTGGCTCCGGTGGGGGAGCGGGTTCTGGCTCGGGTTCCGGCTCAGGTTCAGGTTTCGGTTGTTCAACTTCTTGTGGTTTTTCAACTTTGACCGGTTCTGCAGGCGTAGAGGCAATTTGAGCCGGTGCCCACAACTCGGCATAAACCACTTCATCACTGACGCGATTCCATTGAAAGACAACGAATAAACCAACAAACAATAAGGCGTGAACAGAGACTGCCAACACAAAAGAGACCCCCCATTGCTCATTGCTTTGAGAGTTCTTTTTATGTGGCTTCATGCTTTGAGATTCTTTTTTTTCATGAGCCAAAGGTTTTTGGTTGTCACTCACGATTTATCTCTCGACTTTTAATGACAAACCGACACGACTGATGTCGGCAGCTTGCAGTTGCTTCATGACATTGACCACTTGTTCGTATTGAACAACTTTATCGGCAGCAATGACAACAGGCACTTCCTTATTGCCGGCTTGAGCTGTTTTAACAGCAGAAATGAGTCCCGGCATATCTACGGCAAGGAGATTCTTGCCCTTGCGCACACTCATAGCACCGGTTGGATGAACAACGACTTCAATAATCGTATCGGGGGCTTTTTCAGCCTTTTTAACGCTTGGTAAATTCACCAACGAAGGATTAACAAAGGGGGCGGAGACCATCAAGATCACCACCAAAACCAACATCACATCAATGTAGGGCACGACGTTAATTTCGGCCAACATTCGACGGGAAGACTTACGAGCAGAACGAAGTCCTTCCATGATTTAGCCTCTTTGGCGTTGAAGGATATTTTGGAATTCTTCAGCAAAGCTTTCGTAACGGTTTGCCAAGCGTTCGACATCACTTGCAAATCGGTTATAGGCGGCCACTGCCGGAATTGCTGCAAACAAACCGATAGCCGTTGCGACCAAGGCTTCTGCAATACCAGGAGCCACGGTTGAAAGAGAAGCGTTATCAAGAGCGGACAGGCCCGTAAAGGCATTCATGATCCCCCAAACCGTACCGAATAAGCCTACGTACGGGGAAACAGAACCGATGGAAGCCAACGTTGTCAGACCGCTTTCCAAACTATCCATTTCACGTTGATAGGTTGCTCGCATAGCACGACGAACACCACCTAAAGCTTCAGCCGAGTCATGTTGGGAGAGCTTTAAATATTCCGTCATACCTGAGGCAAAAATGCGTTCTTGGGTGCCGGAGCGTTCACGTTGGTTTTGAGCGTGCTCGTAGAGCTTCGTTAACTCAGAGCCGCTCCAGAAACGGCTTTCAAATTCTTCACTCAATCGACTGGCTTTGCGCAATTGAATAAATTTTTGAAAAATACGAGTCCAACTAATCAAAGACAAAATAATCAAAATGGCCAAAACGGCTTGCACCACAACACTGGCGTGGGTGAGCAAAGACAAGATGGACATATCTGCGCTAGCGTTCATTTTCTAATCCTTCACAGGGAGCTAATCGGCAATATCAAAAGTAGAAAATTCCCTATCTTACCGATTTTTCTAAATTTTTTCGTTTAAATCCGTTTCTAGTGTTAGAGCGGTGTTAATTTGGTTAAACATTTCGTCAGGAATGGGGATGGGCATTCCCGTTTTTGGAGAAATACAGGCAACATCCACTTCACCGTGCGCCAGTAGCGTTTCGTCTTTAAGAGCTTTTTGCTCGATGGTGAAGCTTGCGCGACGAATACGTGTAATTTTTGCGGTGACAACAATATTGTCATCAAGTCGTGCCGGTCGTCTATAACGAATGGATAAGCCTGAGACCACAAAAGCACAGACGCCGTCTTGCGTTAATTGTTGTTGGTTCCACCCCAATGCTCTCAAGAATTCGGTACGAGTACGTTCGAAAAATTTGAGGTAATTGGAGTGGTAAACAATACCGCCCGCATCCGTATCTTCGTAATAAATTCGAATGGGCCAAGTAAATTCGTTTTGCATCATTTCTTAAAAAAGAGAACCCGTGTCTTTTAAACCACGAGGGTCATAGCCGAAGTGTTCGTAGGCCGACAAAGTTGCCATACGGCCTCGAGGCGTTCTTTGAAGATGACCTTGTTGAATTAAATAAGGTTCAACCACGTCTTCGAGTGTTTCTCGATCCTCACCGACGGCGGCTGCCAAATTATCAATGCCAACGGGGCCGCCATTGAATTTTTCGATAATAGCAAGCAAGAATTTGCGGTCAATTAAGTCAAAACCCAACGGATCAACATCCAACATTTCAAGGGCTTTATCGGCCACATCACGAGTAATTACACCGTTGTACTTTACTTGAGCATAGTCACGAACGCGTCTTAAGAGACGGTTGGCGATACGTGGCGTGCCTCGGCTGCGACGGGCGATTTCAAAAGCGCCTTGTTCGTCCATCGAGACATTAAGCAATCGCGCACTTCGCTTGACGATTTTTGCCAAATCTTCATTTGAATAAAACTGCAATTGCGAGACAATGCCAAAGCGGGCTCGCAACGGATTGGTCAGCATCCCAGCTCGGGTTGTCGCACCAATTAACGTAAAGGGTTTTAAATCAAGTTTAATCGAGCGCGCTGCCGGGCCTTCTCCGATCATAATGTCGATTTGGAAGTCTTCGAGTGCCGGGTACAAGATTTCTTCAACAACGGGAGATAAACGATGAATTTCATCAATGAATAACACATCGTTTTCTTGCAAATTCGTCAAAATGGCTGCTAAATCACCGGGGCGTTCTAAAACGGGGCCCGAGGTTTGACGCAAATTGACGCCCATTTCGTTGGCCACAATGTGAGCAAGGGTCGTCTTACCTAACCCGGGAGGACCGAAAACCAATAAGTGATCAAGGGCCTCGCCACGCGCTTTAGCGGCTTCAATAAAAACGGATAACTGTTCACAAGCCTTGGGTTGACCGACATAGTCAGCCAAGCGTGTAGGACGCAAGGCGCGATCAATGTTTTCTTCGTTGGCTGAGAAGGATTCTGCAGCCACAATGCGTTCAATATTGTCGCTCACTTTACTTCACCATTTGTTGAAGGGCCATACGAATACCGTCAGAGACAGAAACGTCCGCAGGGAGTTTTTTAACAACGGCACGAGCCTCACGATCGCTGTAGCCAAGACCAATCAATGCGTTGATAATGTCAGTCGATGTGGAACTGACGGTGACTGTACTACTACCCATCAAGGCACCCGTGAGTTTGTCTTTAAGTTCTAACAACAAACGCTCAGCTGTCTTTTTCCCGATACCAGGTACTTTGGTCAAAATGCCGGCTTCTTGAAGCGCCACGGCGTTAACCAAATCCGCCACGGACATACCCGATAAAATCGAAAGAGCAGTACGAGCGCCGATGCCGGAAACTTTCAACAAAAGTCGGAACGTATCACGTTCTTCTGCCGTCAAAAAACCATAGAGCAATTGAGCGTCTTCACGCACAACAAAATGCGTCAAAAGCGTCACCTCATGACCGATGGCAGGAAGGTTATAAAACGTTGACATCGGGACATCGATCTCGTAGCCCACACCGTGAACATCCACCATGATGTGCGGTGGATTGCTTTCAATTAATTTGCCTTGAATACGTCCGATCATTTTATTTTGTTCCTTATTGCCACTTCCCAAGCATCACGATTTTTTGACGTTTTACGACGTCTGGCATGACCTGCGGAAGTTTTTGGGGCATCCATGCTTTGAACCATTCTGAAGGATTGTGCGGCACAAACTGCACAAGCAAGAGCGTCAGCAGCATCAGCCTGGATATTTTCAGGAAGCCCTAACATATGCGACATCATGCTTTGCACTTGCTCTTTATTGGCTCGACCCGTGCCCACAGCCGCTTGTTTAATTTCCGTTGGGGTGAATTCGTAAACGGAGAGTTTGGCACAGGCCAATGCGGTAATCGCTGCTCCTCGTGCTTGCCCCAACAAAAGTGTGGAGTGAGGATTGATATTGACGAAAACTTTTTCGCAGGCTGCAAACGTGGGTTGATTGTCCGTTGCGATTTTTAAAACGTTTTCGTAAATGCAGTGAAGACGTTCGAATAATTCGCCTTTGGGTACATGAACAACACCAGCAGTAACGAATCGAATGTCACTGCCATAAACGTCAATGACCCCAAAGCCCGTGTGATTGAGTCCGGGGTCAATGCCTAAAATTCGAACAAAGTCGCTCACAACAATCCTTAACGACCAAAGCCGCCAAAGCCACCCATGCCGCCAAAGCCACCGCCGCCCATACGACCGAGACCACCCAAGGCGCGCATCATCTTGCTAAGACCGCCCTTTTTCATGGCTTTCATCATGGATTGGGTTTGTTCAAATTGTTTGAGAATCTTGTTGACTTCTTGCACTGGCACACCGGCGCCCGCAGCAATACGGCGCTTACGAGAGGCCTTAATGATGTCGGGGTGAGAGCGCTCAAAAGGCGTCATGGAGTTGATGACCCCTTCGGTACGAGCCAACGCTTTATGGGCATCTTCGTCATTGAGTTTGCTGGCAGCATCGGCAAATTGAGCCGGAAGCTTTTCAAGCATGCTGGAAAAACTGCCCATATTACGCATTTGGGACAATTGATCCTTAAAGTCATTGAGGTCAAATTTGTCGCCGGACTTAATCTTGGCGGCCAATTTTTGCGTTTGTTCGACGTCAATGGCTTTTTGAACATCCTTCACCAAGGCAACAATGTCACCCATGCCGAGAATGCGGCTAGCCATCCCATCGGCATTAAAGGGCTCTAAACCATCAATTTTTTCTGAGACACCCACAAACTTAATCGGTTTGCCAATCGTGTAGGCCACAGAAAGTGCAGCACCGCCACGGGAGTCACCGTCAAGCTTCGTGAGCACCACGCCGGTAAGAGCGAGTCGTTCATGGAAGGCTTTAGCAGCTTCAAGTGCCGTTTGACCGAGCATGGCATCGGCCACAAACAACGTTTCAGCCGGTTTGATGCTTTGATGAATTTCTGCCACTTCATTCATCATGGCTTCATCAATGGACAAGCGACCGGCCGTGTCAACGATCAACACATCGTAGAAATAACGTTTAGCGTGTTGCAAAGCATCTTGAGCAATGGCCAAAGGCTTGGCATTGGGATTCATTTCAAAGTAATCCGCATGCGCTTGTTCAGTGATGACTTTTAATTGCTCTGCAGCTGCCGGGCGGTAGACGTCAGTCGAAACCGTTAAAACTTTCTTCTTTAATTCATTAACCAAGTAATTGGCAAGCTTACCGGCAGAGGTCGTTTTACCGGCACCTTGTAAACCGGATAACAAAATCACGGCCGGGGGTTGTGTGGCTAAGTTAAGCGACTTCTCTTCTTCAGAGAGACTGCCACCGATAATGTCCGTGAGTTCTTTTTGAACGATACCGACCAAGGCTTGACCGGGGTTGAGGTTACCGATGACTTCCTCGTTCATGGCCTTGGCTTTGATGCGAGCAATGAGTTCACGCACCACAGGCAAAGCAACGTCAGCTTCAAGAAGTGCGATGCGCACTTCCCGCAACATTTCTTTAGTATTTTCTTCGGTCAAACGAGCCTGACCGCGCATGGTTTTGATGACACGGGAGAGGCGTTGGCTAAGGTCGTTAAGCATAAGTGTTCTAAATTGCAAAAGTGTTCAAAAGATTCAAACATATGCAAAAAGCTTGCCTTACAATGGGCTGATCAATATCGTCAACCTTTTCTCTTAGATTGGGCGAGTTTTGCAAATGGATTCAAACTTACTATTTTACGGTTTTACAACGATTTTTTATCTGTTTTGTGCTGTAAAAATTCTCTTCAATGTAAAAAAGAAGAGTGTTGAGACACCCTTTTGGGTTTTGGGTGTAACGGCCTTAGGGGTGATTGCGCATTTTTGGGTTCTACAATCCGGGATTTTTGTGGCCTCTCACACCTTGGCATTGGCAGTGGGATCGATC
>DBFZTP010000121.1:0-46038 GCA_048520025.1 Candidatus Aphodousia sp. | reverse complement strand
GACGGGTACGATCGAATTGCCGGAAGGCGTCGAAATGGTGATGCCTGGCGACAACATCCAAATGACGGTTCAATTGATCGCTCCGATCGCTATGAACGAAGGCTTGCGTTTCGCAGTTCGTGAAGGTGGTCGTACGGTTGGTGCCGGCGTGGTTGCCAAGATCCTCGAATAATATTTCAGCTAACTACTGAGATTTATTTGACAAATAGAGGACGCGGGGTTATACTCGGCGTCCTCTATTGTTCTTTAGTGTTCTTTTATAAGGAAAAATCGAAATGCAATCTCAACGCATTCGTATTCGCCTTAAGGCGTTTGATTACAAGTTGATTGATCAATCAGCTCAAGAAATCGTTGACACGGCCAAGCGCACGGGCGCTGTGGTTCGCGGTCCTGTTCCTCTTCCCACTCGCATCCAACGTTTCGACATTTTGCGTTCTCCGCACGTCAACAAGACGAGTCGTGACCAATTCGAAATCCGTACGCATCAACGTTTGATGGACATCATCGATCCGACCGACAAGACGGTTGACGCTTTGATGAAGTTGGATTTGGCTGCCGGCGTGGACGTCGAAATCAAGGTACAATAATTTTTTGCTTTTGACTTGCAAGGTTTTTAATTGCAAGGTACAATCGCGCCTTTCTCGTTAAGAAAAATTAATAGAGATTTTTCTGACGATCTTTCTTAAAAAATGGTCCCGGCCAATCGTAGCCGGGGTGGAGATAACAATGAGTGAAAAACTCGGCTTAGTTGGTCGTAAGATCGGCATGACGCGCATCTTTACCGAGGATGGTGAATCCATTCCCGTTACGGTGCTCGACATGGCTGGTAACCGTATCACGCAAGTGAAGACGGAAGAAAACGACGGCTACAATGCCATTCAAGTCGCATTCGGCTCTAAGAAGCCGTCTCGTGTGAGCAAGCCGCTTGCCGGTCACTATGCTAAGGCTGGTGTCGAAGCTGGTGAAATGCTCAAAGAGTTCCATATCGAAGCTGACGCTCTCGCCAATTTGACGGTGGGTTCCACGTTGTCCGTGGAAATGTTCACGGCTGGCCAAAAGGTCGACGTGACCGGTGTCACGATCGGTAAGGGTTTTGCTGGCGCCATCAAGCGTCACCACTTCTCGTCCAACCGTGCTAGCCACGGTAACTCCGTGACGACTCGTGCACCTGGTTCTATCGGTAATCGTCAAGATCCGGGTCGTGTTTTCCCGGGCAAGCGTATGGCTGGCCACTTGGGCGACGTGCAACGCACGACGCAAAACCTCGTGGTGGCTCGTATTGACGTCGAACGTCAATTGTTGCTTGTTCGCGGTGCAGTCCCCGGTGCCAAGGGCGGTAAGATTATCGTCCGTCCGGCTGTGAAGGCTTAAGGAGCAATCAATGGAACTCAATGTCCTGAACGAACAAGGTAATGAATCTGCCAAGTTGGCAGCTTCCGACGCCGTGTTTGGTCGTGAATACAATGAAGCTTTGGTTCACCAAATCGTGGTGGCCTATCAAGCTAACGAACGTCAAGGCACCCGCGCCCAATTGACGCGTGCTAACGTTCATCATTCGACCAAGAAACCCTGGCGTCAAAAGGGTACGGGCCGCGCTCGTAGTGGTATGACTTCCTCCCCCGTGTGGCGTGGTGGTGGTCGTGCTTTCCCGAACACTCCGAATGAAAACTTCAGCCAAAAGGTCAACAAGAAGATGTTCCGCGCTGCCATGGCTTCGATCTATTCGAAGTTGGTTGCTGACGGTCGCTTGGTTGTTGTTGACTCTATCAGCGCTGAAACGCCGAAGACCAAGGCTTTTGCTCAAAAGTTGAAGGCTATGGGCTTGGAATCGGCCATGATTATCACCAAGGAAGTTGACGAAAACCTCTATTTGGCTTCTCGCAACTTGAAGAACGTGTTGGTGGTTATGCCGCGTTATGCTGATCCGCTTTCCTTGATTTTCTACAAGAAGATCGTGGTGACGAAGGACGCTATCGCTCAGCTTGAGGAGATGTGGGGATGATGAGCCAAGATCGTTTAATGAAGGTGCTCCTTGCTCCGGTCGTCTCTGAAAAGAGCACGATGGTTGGCGAAAAGAACGGCCAAGTGGTTTTCCACGTTGTTGCCGATGCCACCAAGCAAGAAGTCAAGGCTGCTGTTGAATTGCTCTTTAAGGTGCAAGTTGACAGCGTTCAAATGGTCAACATCAAGGGTAAGACGGCCCGTTTCGGCCGCTTTGCTGGTAAGCACAGCGACAAGCGTAAGGCTTACGTGACCTTGAAGTCTGGTCAAGAAATTAACTTCGCAGAGGTGAAGTAATGGCTCTCGTCAAATTGAAACCGACGTCGGCCGGTCGTCGTCATGCTGTTAAGGTTGTTAACGCCGAATTGCACAAGGGTAAGCCCTTTGCTGCTCTTCTCGAAAAGAAGAACCGTTCTTCTGGCCGTAACAACAATGGTCACATCACCTGCCGTCATAAGGGTGGTGGCCACAAGAAGGCTTATCGTATTATTGACTTTAAGCGTAACAAGGATGGTATCGTTGCTCGCGTTGAACGCATCGAATACGATCCGAACCGTTCCGCTCACATCGCTCTCGTGCTCTACGCAGACGGCGAACGTCGCTACATCATTGCCCCGAAGGGCTTGACGGTTGGCGCCGAATTGATGAATGGTCAAGAAGCTCCGATCAAAGTGGGTAACACGCTTCCTTTGCGTAACATCCCCATCGGTTCTACGATTCACTGTATCGAAATGAAGCCGGGTAAGGGCGCCCAATTGGTCCGCTCCGCTGGTGCTTTTGCTCAATTGATCGCTCGTGAAGGCGAATACGCTCAAGTTCGTATGCGCTCTGGCGAAGTGCGTTTGATCCACATCGAATGCCGCGCCACGATCGGTATGGTTGGCAATGAAGAGAACAGTTTGCGCGAACTCGGTAAGGCTGGTGCTAAGCGCTGGCGTGGTGTTCGTCCGACGGTCCGTGGCGTTGCCATGAACCCGGTGGATCACCCGCACGGTGGTGGTGAAGGCCGTACTGGCACGGGTCGTGCTCCGGTTACGCCTTGGGGTCAACTCACCAAGGGTTACCGTACTCGTAACAACAAGCGCACCGATTCTATGATCGTTTCGCGCCGAAACCGTAAATAAGGGGGCCTAGAATGTCTCGTTCCTTAAAGAAAGGCCCGTTTGTTGATGGGCACTTGATGAAGAAAGTGGAAGCCGCCCAAGCTGGCCGTGACAAGCGTCCGGTCAAGACCTGGTCTCGTCGTTCTACGATTCTTCCTGAGTTCATCGGTTTGACGATTGCCGTCCACAATGGCCGTCAACACGTCCCGGTGTACGTTAATGAAAACATGGTCGGCCACAAGTTGGGCGAATTCGCTTTGACCCGTACGTTTAAGGGTCACGCGTCCGACAAGAAATAACTAGTAGGAGTTAAATAATGGAAACCTCTGCTATTGTTCGTGGCGTACGTCTCTCGGCTCAAAAGGGCCGCTTGGTCGCCGACCTCGTCCGCGGTAAGCCCGTGGATAAGGCTTTGAACATTCTTACGTTCACGCAAAAGAAAGCTGCCGTCATCATTAAGAAGGCACTTGAGTCTGCTATCGCTAACGCCGAACACAACGACGGTGCTGATATCGACGATTTGCGCGTGACGAAGATCTACGTGGAAAAGGCTACGACGTTGCGTCGCTTCGGCGCTCGCGCTAAGGGTCGTGGTACGCGTATTAACAAGCAAACCTGCCACATCTACGTGTCTGTTGGTGACAAGTAATATAGGTGAATTATGGGACAAAAAATTAACCCCACCGGCTTCCGTCTCCCTGTGACGCGTGACTGGACCTCGCGTTGGTACGCGGAAGGCCGTGATTTCGCCCGTACGTTGGGCGAAGATTTGAAGGTTCGTAGCTTCTTGCAAAAGAAGTTGAAGAACGCTTCTGTTAGCCGTATCTTGATCGAACGTCCTGCTAAGAACGCTCGTATTACGATTTTCTCCGCCCGTCCGGGTGTTGTGATCGGTAAGCAAGGTCAAGACATCGAAGTTTTGAAGAACGAAGTTCAAAAGATGATGGGCGTGCCTGTTCACGTCAATATCGAAGAAGTTCGTCGTCCTGAACTCGACGCTCAATTGATCGCTGACAGCATCACGCAACAACTCGAAAAGCGTGTGATGTTCCGCCGTGCCATGAAGCGCGCCATGCAAAACGCTATGCGTTTGGGCGCTCAAGGTATCAAGATCATGTCCGCTGGTCGTTTGAATGGTGCTGAAATCGCTCGTACGGAATGGTATCGTGAAGGTCGCGTGCCGCTTCATACGTTGCGCGCCAACATCGATTACGGTTTCTCTGAAGCCAATACGACGTACGGTATTATCGGTGTTAAGGTTTGGGTTTACCGTGGTGACGGCTATGCCGAAGACACGCAAGCTCAAGAAAAGAACGAACGTGAAGATCGTCGCTCTCGCCGCCCTGCTGGTGACCGCGCTGGTAAGCCGGCCGCTCGCCGCACGCGTAAGGCTGTGACGAACGAAGCTGGTGCCGCTGATGGCGAAAAGGCTGATAAGAAGCCGGTTCGTCGTGCTAAGAAGGCTGCCCCGGCTGCTTCTAAAGACGGAGAATAAGCGATGTTGCAACCTAATCGACGCAAGTACCGCAAGGATCAAAAGGGCCGTAACTACGGTTTAGCCACGCGTGGTGCCAACGTTTCCTTCGGTGAATTTGGTCTTAAGGCTCTCGAACGCGGCCGTCTTACGGCTCGCCAAATCGAAGCCGCTCGTCGTGCTATCACGCGCCATATTAAGCGTGGTGGCCGCGTTTGGATCCGCGTGTTCCCGGACAAGCCCATTTCCGAAAAGCCTGCCGAAGTCCGTATGGGTAACGGTAAGGGTAATCCGGAATACTGGGTGGCCTTAGTGCAACCGGGCCGTGTGCTTTATGAAATGGACGGGGTTGATGAAGCCTTGGCTCGCGAAGCTTTCGCTCTCGCAGCTGCCAAGTTGCCGATCAAGACCACGTTTGTTGTCCGCCAAATCGGTATGTAAGGAGAGACGGCAATGAACGCAAAAGAATTGCGCGCCATGGATGAGGCTGCGCTTAAGAAGGAATTGGCTGACTTGATGCATGCACACTTTAAGTTGCGCATGCAACACGGTACGCAACAACTTCAAAACACGAATCAGTTGCGCACGACGCGTCGAGAAATCGCCCGCGTTCGCACGATTCTCGCTCAAAAGGCGGCCTCGAAATGATGCAAGAAACTCAAAAAACGACGTTGACTCGTACGTTAGTTGGTAAAGTTGTCAGCAACAAGATGCAAAAGACGGTTACGGTCTTGGTTGAACGTAAAGTTAAGCACCCGTTGTATGGCAAGTTCGTGGTTGTTTCTAAGAAATACCACGCTCATACCGAAGCTAACGATTTGATGGAAGGTGATACGGTTGAAATCTCCGAAACGCGTCCGGTTTCCAAGACCAAGTCTTGGGCAGTGACGAAGGTTTTGAAGAAGGCCGAAATCATCTAATTCAAAAAAAGCTTGCAAGTTTTCTTTTTCTTAGATATACTTGCGGCTTCGTGGTTGAGGTTAACTCTCACGAGTTAGCCTCAACTGTTTTGTCAGGTGCAATATTTTTGCCTAGCACCCCGGAAATCCGGGCTTCAGCGAAGCAAGGGTATTGTGCTTCCTCCCAATTACGGGACCAATACTATCCGCATAGCGGAATAAGTTGGGAAATAGGAAATCATGATTCAGATGCAAACCAAACTGGACGTGGCCGATAACACGGGCGCTCGTTCGGTGATGTGTATCAAGGTGTTGGGCGGTTCTAAGCGCCGCTACGCCAACATTGGTGATGTCATCAAAGTGACGGTTAAGGAAGCTGCTCCGCGTGGCCGCGTCAAGAAGGGTGAAGTTTACAACGCTGTTGTAGTTCGCACCGCCAAGGGCGTTCGTCGTGCTGACGGTTCCTCCATCTCTTTCGATGGTAACGCCGCTGTGTTACTTAATTCTAAGCTTGAGCCGATCGGCACTCGTATCTTCGGACCGGTTACGCGTGAATTGCGTACGGAACAATTCATGAAGATCGTGTCTTTGGCTCCGGAAGTTTTGTAAGGAGACGCGCGATGCAACGCATCCGTAAAGGTGACGAAGTTATCGTTATCACCGGCCGAGACAAGGGCAAGCGCGGTACCGTGCTCTCCCGAGTTGACGATCGTCACGTGACGGTTGAAGGCATTAATGTTGTTAAGAAGCACCGTCGTCCGAACCCCATGTTGGGTACGGCCGGTGGCATCGAAAACAAGGTTATGCCGATCGATCAATCTAACGTCATGCTCGTGAATCCGGCTACTGGTAAGGGCGAACGTGTTGGTTTCAAGGAAATCGACGGTAAGAAGGTTCGCGTGTTTAAGAGCGACAACAGTGTTGTTGGCGCTAAGGCTTAATAGAGGGTAAATCGATAATGTCTCGTTTCCAAACTCTCTACCGTGAAGCCATTGTTGCCGAACTCACCAAGAAGTTCGGTTACAAGACCACGATGCAAGTTCCTCGTATCACGAAGATCACGTTGAACATGGGTATCGGCGAAGCGGTTAACGATAAGAAGTTGATCGACAACGCTGTTGCTGATCTCACGAAGATTGCTGGTCAAAAGCCGGTTGTTACCAAGACCCGTAAGGCTATCGCTAACTTTAAGATTCGCGAAAACATGCCCATCGGTTGTATGGTGACCTTGCGTGGCGAACGCATGTACGATTTCTTGGACCGCTTGGTTACGATCGCTTTCCCGCGAGTTCGTGACTTCCGTGGTGTCTCTGGTCGCTCTTTTGACGGCCGTGGCAACTACAACATCGGTCTTAAAGAACAAATCATCTTCCCCGAAATCGAATACGATAAGATCGATAAGATCCGTGGGATGAATATTTCTATCACGACGACTGCGAAAACCGACGAAGAAGCTAAGGCTCTCCTCGCTGCTTTCCGCTTTCCGTTCCGCAATTAATCGAGGTGTGAATTGGCTAAACTCGCACTGATTAACCGCGACTTGAAGCGTGCCGCTACGGTCGCCAAGTTCGCTGAAAAGCGCGCTGCCTTGAAGGCAGTTATTAACGACGCTTCTGCTTCTTTTGAAGAAAAGATGGAAGCACGTCAACAATTACAATTGTTGCCCCGTGACGCAAGCCCCTGCCGTATGCGTAACCGCTGCGGTTTGACGGGTCGTCCCCGTGGCACGTTCCGCAAATTCGGCTTAGCTCGCGGTAAGATCCGTGAAGCCGCAATGCGCGGTGATATTCCTGGCCTCATCAAGGCTAGCTGGTAAGCGAGGAGATTATCATGAGCATGAGTGATCCGATCGCCGATATGTTGACCCGTATTCGTAACGGTCAAACTGTCGACAAGACGGAAGTGGTTATGCCCTCCTCCAAGCTGAAGGTGGCTATCGCCCAAGTCTTGAAGGATGAAGGATACATTGATGGTTTTACGGTTGTTGCTAACAACGGTAAGACTGAATTACACGTTGGTTTGAAGTATTACGCTGGTCGCCCCGTTATCGAACGCCTTGAACGCGTTTCTCGTCCGGGCCTCCGTGTTTACAAGAACCACCAAACGATTCCGCAAGTGATGAATGGCTTGGGTGTTGCGATCGTTTCTACGCCGAAGGGTGTGATGACCGATCGTAAGGCTCGTGAAGCTGGCATCGGTGGCGAAGTCATTTGCTACGTGGCCTAATAAGCGAGGAGGATAGAAAATGTCGCGAATCGCTAAGAACCCGGTGATCATTGCTAAGGGCGTCGAATGCAAGCTGACGGCCGACACGATCACGATGAAGGGTCCGAAGGGTGAATTGAGCTTGAAGCTCAACGCCTTGGTGGCTATCAAGCAAGACGGTGATCATTTGCACTTTGAAGCTGTTGACAGCAGCCGTGAAGCTAATGCTGCTTCCGGTACGATGCGTGCATTGATCAACGACATGAACGTGGGTGTCAGCGTTGGCTTCGAAAAGAAGTTGACTTTGATTGGCGTGGGCTTCCGTGCTCAAGCCAGTGGTGACACGTTGAATTTGTCGCTTGGCTTCTCTCATCCTGTCGTGCACAAGATGCCGGCTGGTGTGAAGGCTGAAACCCCGAGTCAAACGGAAATCGTGATCAAGGGCGCTGACAAGCAAAAAGTGGGTCAAACCGCTGCTGTCATTCGTGGCTATCGTCCGCCGGAACCCTACAAGGGCAAGGGCGTTCGTTACGCTGACGAACACGTCGTGATCAAGGAAACGAAGAAGAAGTAATCGGGGCGGAGACTGAAATGATCGATAAGAAAGAAAGTCGTCTGCGTCGTGCACGTGCTACGCGTGCTCGTATTAAGATGCAAAAGATGGACCGCTTGACGGTTTATCGTACGAACTTGCACATCTACGCCAGCATTATTAGCGCTGACGGTGGTCGCGTCTTGGTTTCGGCCTCGACTGTTGAACCCGAAGTTCGCGCTCAATTGGCAAACGAACAAGGTCGTGGTGGCAACGTTAATGCCGCTAAGTTGATTGGTACGCGTTTGGCTGAAAAGGCTAAGGCCGCCGGCATCGAAACGTGTGCTTTTGACCGTTCTGGTTACCGTTTTCATGGCCGCATCGCTGCGTTGGCTCAAGCCGCGCGTGAAGCTGGCTTGAAGTTCTAAGAGGGACTTATGGCTAAGGCTCAAGGAAAGAATGCGGCTGTCGACGCTATCGACGACGGCATGCGTGAAAATATGATTGCGGTTAACCGCGTTACCAAGGTTGTTAAGGGTGGCCGCATTATGGCTTTCGCCGCTCTTACGGTGGTTGGTGACGGCGACGGCCGCATTGGCATGGGTACGGGTAAGAGCCGTGAAGTTCCTGCTGCTGTTCAAAAGGCTATGGAACGTGCTCGTCACAGCATGGAAAAGATTCCGCTCAACAACGGAACGATTTACCACGCTGTTGAAGGTCACCACGGTGCTGCTCGCGTGATGTTGCTTCCGGCTTCGGAAGGTACCGGTATCATCGCCGGTGGTCCGATGCGTGCTGTGTTTGACGCAATGGGCGTTCGCAATATCGTGGCTAAGGCTCACGGTTCTACGAATCCCTACAACATGGTTCGTGCAACGTTGAACGCCCTCGAATCCCTTCGTTCTCCGGCTGAAATTGCTGCCAAGCGCGGTAAGACGGTCGAAGAAATTTTGGGTTAATCCCGGGAGAGTATCGAGATGGCAAAGAAGACCATTAAAGTTACGTTGGTGAAGAGCCCGATCGGCACGAATGCTGATCACCGCGCTACGTTGCGTGGCTTAGGCTTGTCCAAGATCAATCAAACGCGTGAACTCGAAGACACGCCGGCCGTTCGTGGCATGATCACCAAGGTTGCGTACTTAGTGCGTGCCGAGTAATAGGGGTAGATGATGCAATTAAATACTTTGCAACCTGCAGAGGGTTCTAAGAGCGCTCGTCACCGCGTCGGTCGCGGTGTTGGTTCCGGCTGGGGTAAGACCGCAGGCCGTGGCCACAAGGGCCAAAAGTCTCGCGCTGGTGGTTTCCACAAGGTTGGTTTCGAAGGCGGTCAAATGCCGCTCCATCGTCGCCTTCCGAAGCGCGGCTTCACGTCTTTGACGCGTCGCTTCTGTGAAGAAGTTCGTTTGAACGAACTCCAAGGCTTGTCTGTGGAAGAAATCGATTTGGACGTTTTAAAGAGCGCCAATATCGTCTCTCCGCTCGCTATGTCCGCTCGCGTGATTCTTTCGGGTGAAATCTCCCGTAAGGTCGTGTTGCGCGGTGTGCGTGCTACCAAGGGTGCCAAGGCTGCTATCGAAGCCGCCGGTGGCTCTGTGGAAGAGTAATTAGCGTATTAGGAGGAACAACGTGGCGACTAGCCCTAGTTCCAACCAAGCAAGCGGCAGTAAGTACGGCGACCTTAAACGTCGCATTATCTTCCTGTTGCTTGCCTTAGTCGTATACCGCATCGGCGCTCACGTGCCGGTGCCCGGTATCGACCCCGAGATGTTGACCAAGCTCTTTAATGAGCAACAAGGCGGCATCCTCGGTCTTTTTAATATGTTCTCTGGGGGCGCTTTATCGCGCTTCTCAGTGTTTGCGTTAGGGATCATGCCGTACATCTCTGCATCCATTATTATGCAGATGTTGTCCTACGTGCTTCCTTCGCTTGAAAGCTTGCGTAAAGAAGGCGAAGCTGGACGTCGTAAGATCACTCAATACACGCGCTATGGCACGTTGGCTTTGGGTGTTTTCCAAGCGTTTGGTATCGCTGTCGCACTCGAAAGCCAACCTGGCCTCGTCTTGAATCCTGGCTTTATGTTCCAATTCACGACGATCGTCTCCTTGGTGACGGGTACGATGTTCTTAATGTGGCTCGGTGAACAAATCACCGAACGCGGTTTGGGTAACGGTATCTCGATTATCATTTTCGCCGGTATCGTTGCGGGTTTGCCTGCTGCTGTCTCTGGTTTATTCCAATTGGTCAGCTCCGGTGCTATCAGCCCCTTATCTGCCATTTTCGTGATCGCCATTGTCGCAGTCGTTACGGCCTTTGTGGTCTTTATCGAACGCGGTCAACGTCGTATCACTGTGAACTATGCTAAGCGTCAAGTGGGTAACCGCTTCTACGGTGGTCAAACCTCTTACTTGCCGCTCAAGATGAACATGTCGGGTGTTATTCCTCCGATCTTTGCTTCATCCTTGATTTTGTTCCCGGCTACGTTAGCCGGCTGGTTCACCTCGGGTGACTCAACCCGTTGGATCCGTGACTTGGCAGCTGCCTTGTCTCCGGGTCAACCGCTTTACACGTTGCTTTATGCTGCGTTGATTGTGTTCTTTGCTTACTTCTACACGGCATTGGTTTTCAATCCGAAGGAAACGGCAGAGAACTTGAAAAAGAGTGGTGCGTTCGTCCCTGGAATTCGCCCCGGCGAACAAACGTCTCGCTACATCGATAAGGTGTTATTGCGTTTGACGCTTGGCGGTGCGATTTACTTGACGTTCGTTTGTTTGGTTCCTGAATTTTTGAATATTCGTTTCAATGTCCCGTTCTATTTTGGCGGTACGTCATTATTGATCGTGGTTGTTGTGACGATGGACTTCATGAGCCAAGTTCAAGCGTACATGATGTCGCAACAATATGAGAATTTGCTCAAGAAGACAAACTTCAAGGGCTTTGGTCCGACGGGTATTTAATCCGTTAGATTGAAAAACAAATCGTCCTCTTGGGGCCATACTTCAGGCCTCAAGGACACGCAAAAGTGTGAATGTGGAGATTCTCCACTTCACATTTTTGTCTCGGTTTTGTGTTCAATGATGCACTACGTTGTTGAAAAAACTTGCCGAGTCGGGAAAAAGGGTGTACTATCCTGAACTTCCTGTCGTGTGGACAGCATAATCCGTGACTAACACGGTTGGAGAAAACAATGAAGGTTAACGCTTCGGTCAAAAAAATGTGCCGCAAGTGCAAGATCATTAAGCGCAAGGGCGTTGTTCGTGTGATCTGTGCTGATCCGCGTCACAAACAGCGTCAAGGCTAAAGAGGTAAAAGATGGCTCGTATTGCCGGTATTAATATTCCGCCGAACCAACACGCCGAAATCGGTTTGACTGCCATTTATGGCATCGGCCGTTCTCGTGCTCGCGATATTCTCGCTGAAGTTGGCGTGGAATACACCAAGAAAATTAAAGATCTCACCGACGCCGAACTCGAACGAATTCGTGATGCGATCGCTAAGTACACCGTTGAAGGTGACTTGCGTCGTGAAGTTCAACTCTCGATTAAGCGCCTTATCGACTTAGGCACTTATCGTGGTATGCGTCATCGTCGCGGCTTGCCCGTCCGTGGTCAACGTACTCGTACGAATGCTCGTACGCGTAAGGGCCCGAAGAAGGCTGGCGTCGCACTTAAGAAGTAATAAAGGATAACAATGGCTGGCAAATCTCCTAGCAGTCAGCAAGTTGCTCAGCAACGTGCTCGCAAGAAGGTGAAGAAGGTCGTTACGGAAGGTATCGCGCACGTTCACGCTTCCTTCAATAACACGATCATCACGATCACCGATCGCCAAGGCAACGCTATCGCTGCGTCGTCTTCTGGCGCCCAAGGTTTCAAGGGCTCTCGTAAGTCCACGCCGTTCGCCGCGCAAGTCGCCGCCGAACAAGCTGGTCGTCAAGCTCTCGAATATGGTTTAAAGAATGTCGAAGTTCGCATCATGGGTCCCGGCCCCGGCCGTGAATCTAGCGTGCGTGCGCTCAATGCGCTTGGCATTCGTGTGACGTCGATTCAAGACGTGACCCCCGTTCCTCACAACGGTGTGCGTCCGTCCAAGCGTCGTCGCGTCTAATTTTTTCTAATCCCGCGTCCGCCTATGAGGATAGGCAGACTGAATGTGACTCGTTCACAGGATAAGAGAGGCATATTAAATGGCACGATATACCGGTCCCAAACTCAAGCTCGCGCGCCGCGAGGGTTGTGACCTTAATTTGAAGAGCGCGCGTCGCTCCTTGGCCAGCAAAGTTGGCAAGGGTACCGACACGATCACCAAACCGGGCCAGCACGGTAAGACTTCCGGTGCTCGTCAGTCGGACTACGCTAACCAATTGCGCGAAAAGCAAAAGGTTAAGCGCATTTATGGCGTTCTCGAACGTCAATTCCGTCGTTACTTCGCCGAAGCTGAACGTATGAAGGGCAACACGGGCGAATTGCTCCTTGCTTTGCTCGAAAGCCGTTTGGACAACGTTGTTTACCGCATGGGTTTTGGTTCTACCCGTGCTGAAGCTCGCCAATTGGTGAGCCACTGCGCCATTTTGGTTAACGGTAATAAGGTCAACATTCCTTCCTACCGTGTCAAGGCCGGTGATGTTATCTCCATTCGAGAAAAGTCCCAAAAGCAAGCTCGTATTTCTGAGTCTTTGGAACTCGCCGCTCAAATCGGTTTCCCGGCTTGGGTTTCTGTTGACGCTAAGAAGTTTGAAGGCGTCTTCAAGGCTGTTCCTGCCCGCGATGAAATCGCTCAAGACATCAACGAGTCTTTGGTTATCGAACTTTACTCTCGTTAATCGGGTTGATGAAAGCGATTCGTGTAGTGCGCGAATCGCTTTTAATCCTGATACAATCTCAGTGCGATCGGTCCGTTTTGGGGCACCGGTCGCATTGTTTCCTTTAAGCCCCAGACCATCCATCAGCCTTATCGGTGTAACGAGCCGAGGGTATTGAAAGGACAGTCACACAAAATGGCCAACACCACCTTGTTGAAGCCGACCACCATCGAAGCTGTGGTCGATGAAAATAATCCCAATCTCGCTGTTGTTACGCTCGAACCGTTTGAACGCGGTTACGGTCATACGTTAGGCAATGCTTTGCGTCGCATTTTGCTCGCCAGCATGGTCGGCTATGCTCCCACCGAAGCTCAAATCAGCGGCGTTGTACATGAATACTCTCAAATCGATGGCGTTTTAGAAGACGTTGTTGACATTCTTTTGAATTTGAAGGGCGTTGTCTTCAAGCTTGAAGGCCGTGATGAAGTCACGTTGACGTTGCATAAGAATTCTGAAGGTGTTGTGACGGCTGCCGACTTCGATTTGCCGCATGACGTGACCATCGTTAACCCGGATCACGTGATTGCTCACTTGGCTGTCAACGGTAAGCTTGACATGCAAGTTAAGGTTGAAAAGGGCCGCGGTTATCAAACCGGTGACATGCGTGCTTTCCGCGATGACTACTCCAAGACCACGATCGGTCGCATCATCATGGATGCTTCCTTTAGCCCGATCCGCCGCGTGGCCTACGAAGTTAGCGCCGCTCGTGTGGCTCAACGTACCGACCTCGATAAGTTGGTGATGACGATCGAAACCAACGGTGCTATCGATCCGGAACAAGCTTTGCGTGAATCCGTTCACATCCTCCAAGACCAATTGACCGTCTTCGGCTCCATTAAGAGCGAACAAGCCGGTAAGAGCCCGGTTGAAGAAGATGTCAACAATCCGCCGCCGCTTGATCCGATCCTCATGCGTCCGGTCGACGACCTCGAATTGACGGTCCGTTCTGCCAACTGTTTGAAGGGTGAACAAGTCTTCTACATCGGTGACTTGATTCAACGTACGGAAAACGAATTGCTCAAGACCCCGAACCTCGGCCGTAAGTCCTTGAACGAAATCAAGGAAGTTTTGGCTGCTCACGGTTTGACCTTGGGTATGAAGTTGGAAAACTGGCCTCCTGCCGGTTTGGACCAACATTAATTTTTTAGCACTTGCTAAATCGGGGACGAGAGGTTACAATCTCGTCCCTTGAGTCTCTTTGACTCAGTTACCCGCCCGCCAGACAATGTCTGGATAGAAGAAGATGGGATAACGATTCTCTTTGAGAATCAATAGACTAACTATTTATAAGGAAATTAAAAATGCGTCACCGTCATGGTTTACGTAAGTTAAATCGCACCAGCGCTCACCGTCTCGCTATGCTCCGCAACATGATGAATTCTTTGTTGCGTCACGAAGCTATCAAGACCACGTTGCCCAAGGCCAAGGAATTGCGCCGTGTCGTCGAACCGATGATCACGTTGGGTAAGGAACCGACCGTTGCTAACAAGCGTTTGGCTTTTGCCCGTTTGCGCGATCGTGAAATGGTTACGAAGCTCTTTAACGAAATCGGCCCGCGCTTTGCAAACCGCAACGGCGGCTACACCCGTATTTTGAAGATGGGTTTCCGCGTTGGTGACAATGCTCCGATGGCTTACATGGAATTGGTCGAAAAGGCCGCTCCGGTTGCTGAAGAAGCCACGGAAGCCAAGGCTGAATAATAGCGATTAACTTAAGCAACAGCTTGAGTTTTTGCGAAGGGGAGAGTTCTCAGGACTTTCCCTTTTTTCGTAAGTGCCATCAAAATCGCTTATATGGCGTTTTTAGAGTTTTGGTAATATCTATCCATTAAATTCTTAAAAACGACGCTTGTACGGCGTTTAAATGCTTTTTGAAGAAATAAACAAGAAATGGCTGAATTAAATTCCGAACGAATCGATAAATGGCTTTGGGCTTCACGTTTTTTCAAAACTCGCAGTCTTGCCCAAGAAGCGATTGAATTAGGTCGGGTGCGTGTCAATGGCGAGCGTGTAAAACCCGCCAAAGAGGTGAAATTGTCTGATCGACTCGAAATCCATCGAGGTGATGACATCTACGAAGTTTTGGTGGCAGGTTTTAATCTTCAACGAGGGCCAGCAGCAACGGCTCAGCTAATGTACATGGAAACGGAAGCAGGACGCATGAGAAGAGAGCAAAACGCGCAGATGCGCAAGCTTGCTGTTGAACCTGCTATGGATCGCACTACCAAAGGCCGTCCGACCAAACGAGAGGGCAGAGAACTTCGAAAAGTTCGTGGGTACTAAAAATGTCTCTTACAACAAAAAAGCACCGAGGTTTTCGATGCTTTTTTTGTCTTTACTCAACGTCTAAAATTTCTTCACGATTAATCCACTTCAAAAGTGTTTCTCGCAATTCATCCACGCCTTCACGCTTCAAACCGGAGAAAAGTTGCACCGTGACGTGAGGGCCCATTTGCTTTGCCACTTCGCGGGCTTGGCGTAATGCATCCTTTTTGCCTTGATTATTGAGTTGGTCGGCTTTGTTGAGCAAAAAGTGCAAGCGAACGGGGCGAGTGCTTAAAAAGTCGATGACCCATTGATCAGTTGGCATGAAAGGACGTCGAGCGTCCATAACGATGACAATGCCAGTGAGGTTACTTCTATCAGCCAAATAACCACCGATGAGCTCAGACCACGTTTTACGCGTTTGTTCAGCAGCTTTAGCAAAGCCATAACCCGGTAAGTCCACGAGGTCGGCCACGTGTGTGCGTCCGCCTTCTTCGTTTTTCTTTGTCAACGAAAAGAAGTTAATGAGTTGGGTGCGCCCCGGCGTTTTGGAAGCAAATGCCAAACGTCCTTGACGAGTTAAAACATTAATGGTCGTTGATTTACCGGCGTTAGAGCGGCCTGCAAAGGCGATTTCTGGGACTTCCATGGTCGGGAGTCCCGAGATTTGCGAAACCGATAAACGGAAACGAGCGCTGTCGAATAAACTCAAGGCAATTACCTCTTTAAAAATTTGAATCCAATGATCGAATTGCAATCTTACACGTAAGAAGGGGACATGTGAAAACCTCCCCATTATTGTGATGATAATGGAGAGGTTTTTCGTGAACTTCGAGACCTTTAAATGGTGACGAAATTCCACATGATGAGCAGCACCAACTGACCGGTCAAAATGCGCAAGAACATGGCAAGCGGGTATACCGTTGAGTAAGCCACGGCTGAGCTATTTTTCTCAGACAAGGTCGCTGCATAGGCCAAAGTGGGAGGATCTGTCGTTGCTCCGGCTAAGAGCCCCACAATACTGTGGTAGTTGATCTTAAAGTAGTGACGTGCGATGCAGCCCACGATAATCAACGGAATGATGGTCACAAAGAGGCCCAAAACAACATACAAAGGACCATTACCCACCACCAAGGCATCGACGAACTTCGTCCCGGCTGATAACCCAACACTGGCTAGAAAGAGCGCAATACCGAGTTCTCGAACCATGAGATTGGCCGAAGAGGTCGTGTAAGTGACCAACTTAAATGTTGGGCCATAACGGCCTAACAAAATAGCAATGATCAAGGGGCCGCCAGCCAAACCAAGCTTTAACGGCACGGGCATCCCTGGGATGACGATCGGTAAAGAACCGAACAAAATACCAATCGTGATACCAATGAAAATGGCAATGAGGTTGGGGTGTTCCAAGTGCTTAATCTTGTTACCCAAGCGTGCCTCTAAGCGAGCCAAAGAGTTTTCTGGACCCACACAGTAGAGTTGGTCGCCCATTTGGATATGCAGACTTTGATAGGGGAATAACTGCATACCGGCACGGTAGATACGCGTAATGTTGATGCCATCGTAGTGGCTTAAGTGTAAGTCGGCAATGGAGATACCGTTGACATCGGGACGCGTTACCACAATACGACGAGACGTAATGGGGCTGTGTTCCGTTGCCAAGTCAATTTCTGTATCTTCCTCACCAAAGAACGCAACGATAGCGCTCTTATTTTCTTCAGCAGAAACAATACGAACTTTGTCGCCGACATGAACAACAGCGGTTGCCGTTGGGCTGGAAATCTCACCCTCGTGCATGATGCGAGAGCATATAAAGGGTCGCCCGATAAATTGTCGGATGTCTCGAATGCTACGGTTTTCCAATGCATGATTGGCAACCGTGACATGGAAGTAAATCGGAGCGGCGTTACTGGCTTGTTCCTCTTCTTCCCAGTGACGGTCTTCTTCTTTCATGTCAATGCGGAAAATCAGGCGCAAAACGATAGCCGTACCAATGATTGCAACAACGCCTAAGGGGTAGGAGCAGGCGTAAGCAATGGCAATATCTTCACCTTGGTAGCCCATATAGGCAAGGGCTTCTTGTGTGGCACCCAAGCCTGGCGTATTGGTCACGGCACCGTAGTGAACACCGAGCATTTGAGCCAAGCTCAACGTGTCGGCAAACATGAAGTAAAGAACAATCGTGACAACTAAACTCAATAAAACGGCCAAAATCATTAAGCCATTGAGAATAATGCCGCCAGACTTAAAGGAGGCAAAAAAGGAGGGGCCCACTTGTAAGCCAATAAAAAAGACAAACAAGATAAGACCGAAGTCACGAATAAACGATAAAACTTGACCGTTGACTTGGAAGCCAAAGTAGTTAAGAGCAAGCCCGGCAAACAGCACAAACGTGACGCCGAGCGAAACGCCAAAAACTTTGATTCTTCCCAAACCCATCCCAAGCGCAATCACAATGGAATAAACCAAAAGGATATGTGCAATGGAGTCAGGGTTGGTTAGTAAAGAACTCAGCCAATCCATGGTGATAAAGATTTCCTAAAACAATAATTATTGAATGAGGCAACTCTATCACCAAGATTTACACTCGGCACTAGTGAAAACACTATCACCGAGGTGCTTTTTGTGTAAAGACCTAAATAAGACGCTCTAATTGCCAAGTGTCTTCAATATTTTGACGATGACGAATCAGGAAGCTTCGATCCTGATCAACCAAAATTTCAGCCACTAGCGGACGGGAGTTGTAGTTACTGGCCATACTCATGCCATAAGCACCCGCAACGGTTATGGCAAGGCACTGTCCCGCCTCTGTCTTAAGAACACGCTTTCTACCCAACCAGTCGCTCGACTCGCAAACAGGACCCACGATATCGTAAGTCTGAGCCGTCAAATGCTCTTGGATTTGAATCGGAAGAATGGGCATCCAAGCTTCGTAAAGGGCAGGACGCATCATCTCCGTCATGCCGGCATCGACCACTAAAAAGTTCTTCACCGGCGTTTTCTTGATGTATTGCACCGTTGTGAGCAAGGCACCGGCGTTAGCAACCATGGAGCGACCGGGCTCAAAAATCATTGATAGGTGGCCCAAACCTCGGTCAATCATCTTTTGGTGCAATTGACGCGTCAACTCTGTGATGTCTAAGGGCGTTTCATCTTGGTATCGAACGCCGACACCGCCACCAAAATCAACGTGCTCAAGCGTGATGCCTTCGTCTTGAAGGTGGATAACTAAGTCGAGGATTTTGTCGCACGCATCGAGGTACGGTGACATGTCGGTGAGTTGAGAGCCGATGTGGCTGTCAATGCCCACAACTTTTAGCCAGCGACTTTGATGTGCGTGGCGATAAAGAGCAAGGCATTCATCGTAATCAACGCCGAACTTATTATTTTTAAGACCCGTTGAAATATAGGGGTGGGTGTGCGCATCCACATCGGGATTCACACGAACGGAAATCGGGGCAATGCAACCAGTGCGTGCCGCAACTGTTTCAATGCGGGAAAGCTCTGGAATGCTCTCAACGTTAAAGCACTTGATACCGACTTTCAGAGCGAGTTCGATTTCGTTCTCTGTTTTTGCAACCCCGGAAAAAGTCACGTTTTGGGGATTGCCACCAGCGTGCAATACGCGAGTTAACTCCCCTGCGGAAACGATATCAAAGCCACTGCCTAATTGAGCAAGCAGTTGCAAAATGGCGATATTGGCATTGGCTTTAACGGCATAGCAAATGAGGTGAGGAAAGCCCTTTAGAGCTTGCGTGTAAGCCTCGTAAGCTTTTACGATGGAGTCCTTTGAGTAGACGTAAAGGGGCGTGCCGTAATCTCGTGCGAGATCAGCTAACTTGACGTTTTCACAATAAAGGTCATTGCCGCAGTAGTGCCATTGCGGTCCCGGCAAAAAGGTATCAGCCATGAGAGTCTCCGTAGGCAATGGCCAATGTTACGGTTGGGTGCCTTGTTGGGTGTCCACCGTGGTATTTTCGACGCTTTCAATGGATTCTGTGGGCATCGGAGCCTTTTGGGGCATATAAAGACCACTCTTGAGGCCACAAGCTGTCAGTAAAATAGAGCTGACAAGAATCGCTAAAATTTTAAAACGGTTCATAAGAGTAACTTTCAAATTAATTAACTATGACAGAAACAGAGTTTATCGCACTTGCGCAAAAAACTTTTGATGATCTTGAGGCTTATCTCGAAGCTCTAGGTGAAGATCTGGATATTGAGCGTCAGGGAAATGTTCTAACCATTGAAACCGATGATGGTTTTCAAATCGTCATTAATCAGCAAACGCCCATGAAACAGATTTGGTTGGCAAGTCTTAAAGGGGGGTATCGCTTTGACTGGATTGACTCCCATTGGCTCGAATCCGCTAAATCTCAAACCATCGAAGCTGTGCTCTCAACTCTTTTAACGCGAAAGCTCGGCCATAAGGTCGAGCTTTCGTAGAGCGTGTTATCAACACATCAGAAGATTTGATCGCGAATCGTTCCGCTGATCGGATCAACCTCTTCAGGTGTGGTGGATTCCCCAAGACCTAACGTTTGCACCGAGTTGTGAGCTTGGTCAGCATAGTAAAGGTCTCCGTCAATATTGACGACGTCAGAGGGCTGGGGTCGATAGTACTCCGGCACGCCCTTAAGAGCCGATTGCATGTATTCAACCCAAATCGGCAAGACTAAACCACCACCGGTTTCCGTTGCACCCAAGGGCTTGGGTTTGTCGTAACCGACCCAACCAACGGCAACGATGTTGCCGGCATAACCCGCAAACCAAGCATCAACGGAGTCGTTCGTCGTCCCGGTCTTGGCCCCAATGTCATTGCGCTTTAGAGTATTGCCGGCCCGACGACCCGTACCGTCGGTGGCCACACCATGCAATAACGAATTCATAATGAACGCATTACGAGCATCGAGTGTGCGAGGCGCACCTTGGCCGGCGACATGCGGCTGCGCTTGCATTAGCACGTTACCGTCATTATCGGTGACCTTCTCAATGAGATAAGGTTGAACCAAGAAGCCGCCATTGGCAAAGACAGAGTAACCGGTGAGCATTTCCCATGGAGTGACGGAACCGGCACCAAGGGCCGTTGTTAAAAGCGGGGGGTGATCCTTGGCATCAAAACCAAATTTTGTAAGGTATTGCTGCGCGTAATAGGGATCAATCGCTTGCATGATGCGAACAGAAACCAAGTTCTTTGATTTCTTCAATGCCGTTGCAAGCGTCATCGGACCATCAAAACGACGGTCATAGTTACGCGGCTCCCAAAGTTTACCGCCCGTTAAACGCGGATCGATGGAAATCGGCGCATCATTGATAACCGTTGTCGGCGTAAAGCCCTTATCGAGTGCTGCCGAATAAATAAAGGGTTTGAAGCTTGAGCCCGGTTGACGCCAAGCTTGCGTGACGTGATTGAACTGATTGAGCTTGAAGTCAAAGCCACCCACGAGCGAGTAAATGGCACCCGTTTCAAAATTGCCGGAAATAAAGGCACTTTCAACAACAGGAATTTGCCCTAAAGACCAACGTCCCTTTTTGTCTTGAGTGATGCGCACAACGGCCCCAACTCGCAATTCGCCATCTTTGTAACGGCCTTTAAGCGTTTGACCCTTTTGCGCAATAAAGCGCTTGGCAAATTCAAAGCCCTTGGCATCAAGCGTGATCACGTCATTGTTGGCAATTTGTACCTTCATGCTCTTGGGTGTCAATTCTGTGACAACACCGGGCAAAAGGTTCGTGCTAGAGACGACTTGAGAGAGGCCTTGACGGATGTTGGCATCGCGCGTTTGGGGATCGGAAAGATCCACATAAGTTTCAACACCGCGGTAACCGTAGCGGCGATCGTATTCAACGAGGGTTTTGCGAACGGAAGAGCTGGCGACACGTTGATCCTTACTGCGAATCGTGGTGTAGACATTGAGACCTTGGTTGTAGATGACGTCACCAAAATAAGGCACTAAGAGCATACGAGCCAATTCGGCGGCGTAGCCTGCGTGCAAATCTTGCGTGATTAATGTGGTCTTTTTCAATTGAGCCGAAGCCGCTTGAACTTCAATGGGTTGAGCCAAAGCACTTTCGTACGTGATGTCATCGATATAGCCCAATTGCAACATGCGGCCCAAGACGTAATTGCGACGCATGGTGGCTCGCTTCATGTTAACGAGCGGGTTATAGGCACTCGGTGCGACAGGGAGGCCGGCCAACACGGCGGCTTCAGAAATGGAGACGTTTCTCAAGTCTTTGCCAAAATAGGTTTTAGCAGCACTGCCGAAACCATACGCACGGTTACCCAAGAAAATTTGGTTGGCATAGACTTCAAAAATCTTGTCTTTGCTTAAATTTTGTTCAATTTTAAGAGATAAGGCGACTTCGTAAAGCTTACGAGTGTAGCTTCGCTCTGAACTTAAGAAAAAGTTTCGGGCTACCTGCATCGTGATGGTGCTGCCACCTTGACCCTTACGGCCGGTCAAAATGTTGGCTAATGCAGCGCGCACAAAGCCCATGAATTCAATGCCGGAGTGCTCGTAAAAGCCGTTATCTTCAGCTGCCAAAATGGCCAAACGCATGTGACGGGGCATTTCTTCAATGGGCACAAAGTCGCGTCGTTCTTCGCCGAATTCACCAATGAGGTCGCCGTCTGCGGTGTAAACACGAAGCGGGACTTTGGGACGGTATTCCGTTAAAGCCTCAATGGAAGGCAAACGATAGTAGACAACGGAAAAGGCCACAAGGCCAACGGAGATACCAATGACACCAACAGCGGCACCGGCCAGGCAAGTCCACTTTAATAACTTTTTAAACCCGAAAGGTTGGGAAGACGTTTTCTTTTTCATTGCAACGAGTACGAATAGTGCGCTAAGGCCCAAAAGAGAATTGGGCCAATCCAGACTAATGGTACTGAAGCACGTGCACTTTGGAAATATTTGTTAGCAACGAGCTGTAACAAGTCCGGAGGATTTCTATTAAAACTCGTTATTTTATCGAATTCTGTTGCGTTTTTAAACACTTAGGGCGTGATTAAGAATGTTTTTATGGGCAAAAAAATTGTAGTTAAGATATGCTGTGTCTGTTAAGTTGAAAAAGAGGGCGATTATCCGTTGGAGTCAGGGGTTTGAACTCAAATTTGACTCATTTTTAATTCCCCGAAGTTAGGGATCGGTCGATATAATATTGTTCCTCTGAATATGAATTCAGTCATTACTGGAAGGTTTCACTGTGAGTGATTTGGTTGTTGTTAACAATGTAACGTTCGGTTACGGAAAGCGAGTCATTCTCGATAACGTAACCATGCGCTTTGGTCGTGGCAAGGTGGTCGCGATTATGGGCGGCTCTGGTATGGGCAAAACGACATTGTTAAAACTCATTGGGGGATTGGAGCAACCCAATGAAGGGGAAGTGCTCTTTGATGGTCAGGTATTGGATTCCAATGACAAGGCCTCGCTTTATGCGGCTCGCCGAAACATGGGGATGCTTTTTCAGTTCGGTGCCCTTTTCACCGACATGTCCGTGTTGGACAATGTGGCGTTTCCGCTTCGCGAACAAACCTCTTTGAGTGAAGATTTGATTGTTCGCATGGCGCTCATGAAATTAAATGCCGTGGGGCTTCGTGGTGCTGCCGATTTGATGCCAAGCGAAATCTCCGGCGGGATGGCGCGTCGTGTGGCCCTGGCTCGTGCAACGGCGCTCGATCCCCAATTGATTATGTATGACGAACCTTTTGCCGGGTTGGATCCGATCTCGATGGGGATTACCGCACGATTGATCCGAGATTTAAACGATGCATTAAAGGCAACCAGTATTATCGTGACACACGATGTGCCGGAAACGTTTGCGATTGCACACTATGTTTATATGATCTCTTCGGGTCGTATTGTGGGTGAAGGCACGCCTGAGCAATTAAGTGCCTCGAGCGATCCGTATGTAAGACAGTTTATCGAGGCGCAGCCCGATGGTCCTGTGGCATTTCACTATCCGGCCGCTCCGATTGCTCAAGAGTTTGGGGTGGGTTCGAGATGAAAGCATTAATGGATTTAGGTGCGTGGACTCTTGACCAAGTTCGTCACGTTGGACGCTTGGCAATTTTTGCTGTTCAGCTTTTTAAGGAATTGCCTGCTTCTTTATCGCGTTTCGGGCTGGTATGTCAGCAAATTCACTTCATCGGTAACTACTCGCTTTTAATTATTGCGGTGTCTGGTTTGTTTGTGGGTTTTGTGCTCGCATTGCAGGGCTATTTCATCTTGGTCAATTATGGTAGCGAACAAGCCTTGGGTGTCATGGTTGCCTTATGTTTGACGCGTGAATTGGGGCCGGTGGTTGCTGCACTATTGTTTGCAGGTCGAGCAGGGACTTCCCTGACGGCAGAAATCGGTTTGATGCGTGCCGGCGAGCAAGTGGCTGCGATGGAAATGATGGGGGTTGACCCCGTTCGTCGCGTGTTGGCGCCTCGCTTTTGGGGCGTTTTGATTTCCCTGCCGTGTTTGGCCAGCATTTTCTCTGCTGTTGGTATTTTCGGAGCTTGGATTGTCGGCGTGGCGATGATTGGCGTTGACGGTGGAGCCTTTTGGTCGCAGATGCAAGCCGGCGTTGACATTTTCTCCGATATTGGCAACAGTCTTATCAAAGCAGTGGTGTTTGCCATTGCGGTAGGTTTAATTTCTCTTTATCAAGGCTACAATGCTCGTCCGACGCCCGAAGGTGTTTCGAGAGCGACGACGCGTACCGTTGTGATCTCCTCCCTCATGGTGTTGGGGTTGGACTTCATTATGACAGCCATGATGTTCTCGGTTTAGTAAGTAAAAAGGGGCTTTCAGATGGAAAGACGTTCAGAACGTAAACGCAGTGTCGAGTTGATGGTCGGCTTATTTGTCGTCATGGGGTTTGCCGCACTGCTTTTTACCGCCTTACAGGCAGCCAATCTCGGCAGTTTCACCTTCGGTCAAAAGTCATATCAGGTTGAGGCTTTGTTTGACAATATCGGAGGGTTGAAGTCGCGTGCTCCGGTCAAGAGTGCCGGTGTGGTTGTGGGCCGAGTTGAGAGCGTGACGTTTGATAATGAGATGTTCCAAGCCAAAGTGGTGATGAGCATTGACGCTGGGTTTGAGTTCCCTGCCGATAGCGAAGCACAAATTTTGACTTCTGGCTTGTTGGGCGAACAATACATTGGCTTGGTGGCCGGCGCTGATGAAGAATTGTTGGGAGCGGGTTCAAAAATTCGCCGTACGCAATCAGCCATGGTACTTGAACAAATGGTCAGCAAGTTTATGTACAGCTTTGTTGAAAATAAGAGCAAGGAATAAGGTCTAATGTCGTTTTCTTTGAAACATTGTGTACTCGGTGTGACATTGGCGACAAGCATGGTGGGTTGTGCCGTTGTTCCTCCTCATTCGGGGGAAAATCCGGCAGATCCCTTTGAAACCGTAAATCGCCAAACGCACGCGTTTAACATGAAGCTCGATGAGTTGATTTTGCATCCGTTGGCAGTTAACTACGTTGAGTATGTGCCCAAACCCGTTCAAACCGGTGTGAGCAATTTCTTCCAAAATTTGGGCGAACTCGACAATACGCTCAATAACCTTTTGCAAGGCAAATTAGCCGACGGTGGCGTGAGCTTTGTTCGCTTTTTAGTGAACTCAACGATTGGTGTGGCCGGCATTTTTGATGTGGCCTCTCATTGGAATCTTGCACACGCTCCAGAAGATTTTGGTCAAACGTTAGGCAAGTGGGGTGTTCCTCAAGGCCCTTATATCGTTTGGCCGATGTTGGGCTATAGCACGGTTCGAGACAGTATCGGCAAAGGCGTTTCAGCTGCCTTGAGTCCGATGACTTATGTCAGCGAAGCCGATCAAGAGTGGCACTGGCTTGCTTGGTCAGCTTCGGGCGTTTATATGGTCAATGAACGTGCCAAACTTTTGGCAACCGATGCCATGCTTGGAACCGCATTGGATCCCTATGTTGCCATTCGTGATGCTTATCTCCAACACCGTTTAAGCATGGTTTGGGATGGCAATCCTCCGATTGAATTGCCGGTGGATGAATTCGAAGACGAAGAGTTTTAATTAGGAATTTTTAATGATGTTGCGCAGAACGCTTTTAACCCTCGTGGGTTCTTTGATGCTTTTGGTGAGTGCACCTGCTTTACAGGCTGCTGAATCCCCGGAAGCTTTTGTCGAGCGAGTTTCTAACGAAATCTTGACGGCCATTGCCGCAGATCCCAAAGTGCAAAAAGGGGACAAAAAAGCTGTTGAGCGTCTTGTTGACGAAAAAATGATGCCCAATGTCGACTTTTTGCGTATGACGCGCATGGCGGTGGGACCGAAGTGGCGTCAAGCAACACCCCAACAACGCGATCGCCTGCAATTTTTGTTCCGCGAAACCTTAATTTCTGTTTATTCGGGTGGCTTGAGTTTGGCAACCGATCAAGTGGTGCGTGTTTTGCCTCATGGTCAAAACGATGGCACGGAAGCCATTGTGCGCACCGGAATGAAATCCAAGAGCGATAGCAGTAAGCCTGAAGTGACGATGGTTTATCGTCTTCGCAACATCAAGGATAAAGGTTGGCAAGTTATTGACGTTAACGTTGAAGGTGTTTGGTTGGTGAGCAATTACCGCAGTCAATACGGCAATATTGCTGCCCAAGAAGGCATTGATGGATTGATTCGCCGTATGGAAGAGCGCTTAACGCCTTCTAGTAAGAAGTAACGTTTTGCAGGATTTAGGTTGTGTTAATTTCTAGAAAAATTGTCACTCTGAATGATATGAGTGAGCTTGAACCTCAAGCCGAAAAAGCTATTGAGGTCGGCGATGAAGTCTTTGACTGCACAGGCGTTGAACAAGCCGATAGTGCTCTTTTGGCTCTCATTCTTAAGTGGCTCGAAGCAGCTCAGCAAAAAGGGTTGAGTCCAAAGATTGTTAATCTTCCCGAGGGCATGTGGAGTTTGGCAAAACTTTACGGCGTTCGGGAGTTGATTCGAGCGTATTGCCATAAAGATACGCCTCAATCCCTCTGAAACATTTACGCACACTTTCGGACCTTTTGATGCATCAAAGGTCCGATTTTTCGCACAGGATTCAAAGCGCAATTGCCGACTAGTCGGTAAAATCGTTTTGTGTTGTGGGAATGGCTTCAAAGGCGCAGATCGTGTTGCTGAAGCCCTCACGTCGAGAAAGACTTAATAAGTTGAATAGATATGGAAAAACTTAAAGTAACGGGCGGATGCCGTTTGGCCGGTGAAGTGAAAATTTCGGGCGCAAAAAATGCTGCGTTGCCCATTCTTGCGGCTGCTTTATTAACCGCAGAAGACTTGGTGCTTCACAACGTGCCGAAATTGTCTGACATTCGTACGATGAATAAGCTCTTAGCCGGGCTTGGCACCAAAGTCGATTGCCAAGATGAGACGGTTATCTTAAATGCCAAGGATTTGACCACGTTAGAAGCACCTTATGATTTGGTCAAAACAATGCGTGCCTCTATTTTGGTTTTAGGCCCCTTGTTGGCCCGTTACGGCGAGGCACGAGTAAGTTTGCCCGGAGGCTGTGCGATTGGGGCGCGTCCGGTGGATCAACACATCAAGGGCTTGCAAGCCATGGGTGCCGAAGTCCATATTGAGCATGGCTATGTGGTTGCTAAGGGGCGCTTGAAAGGTGCTCACATCGTGACAGATATGGTCACGGTGGGCGGAACTGAAAATTTGATGATGGCCGCGACTTTGGCCGATGGCGTTACGATTATTGAAAATGCCGCCCGTGAACCGGAAGTGGTTGATTTGGCCAATTGCTTAATCGCGATGGGGGCCAAGATCAAGGGGGCCGGTACGCCGATCATTGAAATTGAAGGCGTTGAGGCACTTCACGGCGCAACCTACACGGTGCTTCCCGATCGTATTGAAGCAGGGAGCTTTTTGGTTGCTGCGTTGATGACGCAAGGGGACGTGACGGTAACGCATGTTTCACCTCACACGCTTGATGTAGTGATGGACAAGTTGCGTGAAGCCGGCGGCGAAATCGAGTATGGTGAAGATTGGGTTCGCGCCCGTATTGATCTTCGTCCGAAAGCGGTCAATGTCCGCACGGTTCCTCACCCCGGTTTCCCGACCGATATGCAAGCCCAATTTATGGCGTTAAATTGCATTGCTGAAGGCACGGGACGAGTGACGGAGACGATTTTTGAAAATCGTTTCATGCACGTGCCGGAGTTGCAACGATTGGGCGCTAATATTTCTGTCGAAGGTCATACTGCTGTCGTAACGGGGGTAGAGGCTTTGTCCGGAGCTAACTTGATGGCAACGGACTTGCGTGCTTCTGCAAGCCTTGTGATGGCCGCATTGGTTGCCAGTGGTGAGAGTATCGTTGATCGAATTTATCACCTCGATCGCGGATATGACCATATGGAGTTGAAATTGTCCAAACTTGGTGCAAAGATAGAACGTATTTCGTAATAAAGGAAAGTAGCATGCAAGACTGTATTTTCTGTAAGATCGTCCGCGGTGAAATTCCGTGTAAAAAGGTCTATGAAGACGAAGATGTTTTGGCCTTTCACGACATCAATCCGTCTGCGCCGATTCATTTTTTGTTGATTCCGAAGAAACATTTGGAGTCTTTGGCTCATGCACAACCCGAAGACACGGCACTTTTGGGTAAAATGCTTGCGCTTGTTCCGCAATTGGCCTTAGAGCAAGGTTGTGCTAACGGCTTCCGTACGGTGATTAATACGGGTCGTGACGGCGGTCAAGAAGTGGGACATTTACATATTCACGTTATGGGCGGACCGCAACCGTGGCCGCGTAGGAGTTAATAGCATGGGTAGCTTTTCCATCTGGCATTGGTTAGTCGTTTTATTGATCGTTGTGCTTGTGTTCGGCACGGGTAAGTTGAAGAACTTGGGTCGCGATTTGGGTAGCGGCATCAAGGGCTTTAAGGAAGGTCTCAACGAAGGCCAGGCCGAAAGCAAGGCTGAAGAAACCAAGCAAGTGACCAATCAAGCCGCTTCGACCGAAGCCATTGACGTCCAAGCCAAAGACAAGACTGAAACGAAATAGTTATCAGTGGGTAAGAGCCCAGTGCGGGCTCTTACGGATTGATTCGTTTATTCATGTTTGATTTTGGATTTACCGAACTTTTGGTGATCGGCGTTGTTGCGTTGGTCGTCTTGGGTCCCGAGCGGATGCCCGAAGTGGCACGCACGGCCGGGCGTTTGTTGGCCAAAGCCCAAGGCTATATCTCTCAAGTCAAAAATGACTTTGATAAAGAAACGCAGCTCTCTGAAGTGAAAAAACTTCGTGAGCAGTTCGCCTCTCAAGCGGCAAGTCTTCGCAGTTCTTTAACGGAAGTGCAAAGTACGCTTGAAAGTGAAACGCAAGCGGTGAACTCGGCGTTGCATCAAAATGCAACCCAAGAAGTTCAAGCCAAGGATCCCTATACCGAATTCAATCAAAGCGAAGCAACGTTACCGAAGCCCGCTAAGCGGACGTCATCATTTCGTACCAATAATCCCTTTGGTTGGAACTTAGGAGAGTCTACGGACGAGAGTTTTCAATCTCAATACGTTCCTAAACGTTATAAGCCTACGGCATCGCTTGATGATGTCGTCAGTGAACTCGAAGAGTTGCGTCAGCAATTGGCGTTACCGCGCAAGCAAATGGGTGGTTATAACCGACGTTATGCGCCTCGCGCTCGTGTTAATCGACCGCGTATTTACCGTTAAATATTTCGTATGGCAACCGAGAAATTACCCCTCGAAACCTCCGAAGATGAGTTGGTTGATCGAGAGCAACCTCTGATGGAGCACCTTCTGGAACTTCGCACGCGCGTTGTTCGAGCTTGTGCTGCCGTCTTGATTGTGTTCTTATGCCTGTCTCCATTCATGAAGCAAATTTTTGACTTCTTGAGTTTGCCTTTGATGGCAGCCCTTCCTCAAGGTGTCAAGATGCTCTCTACGGGTGTGGTTGCTCCGTTTTTTGTTCCCTTAAAGGTCACGCTTTTTTTGGCCTTTTTAATCTCGTTGCCGATCGTTTTATATCAATTGTGGGCGTTTGTTGCCCCAGGGTTGTATAAGCGCGAAAAGCGACTCGTTTGGCCAATCCTTTTCTCAAGCTTACTGATGTTTGCTTTGGGGATGCTTTATTGCTATTTCGTAGTGTTTCGCATGGTCTTTATGTTTATCGCCGGCTTTAGCCCCGATAGCGTAAATTTTGCCCCAGACATTGATGCCTACTTTGGTTTTGTGATTACCATGTTCTTGGCTTTCGGTATGACTTTCGAAGTGCCGATCGTGGTGATGGTTCTTAATCGAATGGGGGTGGCACATTACGAAACGCTCGTGAAGGTTCGTCCTTACGTTATTGTGGGGGCTTTTATTATCGCCGCCATCGTGACGCCGCCAGACGTGTTAAGTCAATGCCTTTTGGCATTGCCTTTAGTGATTCTTTATCAAGTGGGTCTTTGGATGGTGAAGCTTTTTGGTAAAACCGCTCCGGAGACTGACTCCGAATAGACCGATTAAAAAGGCCGCCAAGGGCGGCTTTTTTGTAAATTAATATGTGAGGCTTACTATGCAGTGTGATGATCTTCTAGGCGCTTTAAATGCGTTTTTGAAACCTGAGCTCTTTAAAGACTATGCACCCAATGGCTTACAAGTGCAAGGGAAGTCTGAAATTAAGAAAATTGTGACGGCGGTGAGTGCCACGCAAACGGTTATCGACAAAGCGGTTGAACTTCAAGCCGATGCGCTTTTGGTTCATCACGGTTGGTTTTGGAAGGGTGAAAACCCGTGCATTGTTCGCACAAAGCATCGTCGATTGAAGACGCTTTTGAGTGCTGATATCAATTTAATCGGTTACCACTTACCTCTTGATGCTCATCCTGAGATTGGCAACAATGCCTTGTTAGGCAAACTTTTAAATGCACAAAATTGCACGCAAACCTCAGAAGGCAATTTCTTGTGGATGGGCGAGATTGCACCCAAGACGCTTGAAGAGTTAACACAATATTTATCTGAGCATTTAGGTCGAGATGTGTTGGTTTTGGGCGATCGAAAAGGTGACATTACTCGTCTGGCTTGGTGCAGTGGTGCTGCAGAAAACTTCTTTGAAGATGCTATTACGGTAGGCGCTCAAGTCTATATCAGCGGAGAAGCGGCAGAGCGCTCCACGCACATGGCGCGAGAAAGCGGCGTGCCCTATTTGGTGTGCGGTCATCATGCAACGGAGCGTTTGGGTATCCGCGCTTTAGGGCAATGGATTGAAGAGACGTTGGGAATTGAGTGTATTTTTGTTGATGATGATAACCCGCTCTAGATGTAAATAACTCTTTGAAAATAAAGAATAAAAACGCCATTTAATGGCGTTTTTGTTTTGAACCCATTAAAATGGATATGTTGGAATTAGCATCGTTATTGGCCGGCGAAGGGTGGTGTGCTTACCTATAGACAATTCGCCGAACACCAAACAGATTAGGAGTCAATAAATGATTTTATATTCTGGTTCGACTTGTCCGTTCTCTCATCGTTGTCGTTTCCTTTTGTATGAAAAGGGCATGGACTTTGAGGTCAAAGACATCGATGTCGGCAATGTACCTCCGGAAATCCTAACCATGAATCCTTATGGTGAAGTGCCGGTGTTGGAAGAGCGTGAGTTTTTCCTTTATGAGTCGAACATCATTTGTGAATACTTGGATGAACGTTTCCCGCATCCGCAATTAATGCCGGCTGAACCAGTTCATCGCGCTCGTGTTCGTTTGTTCTTATTTAATTTCGAACGTGAATTATTCAGCTACATGAAGACGCTTGAATCTCGTCAAGCCGTCGATTCTGCAAAGAACTTGGCCCGCAGCCGTATTCGTGAGCAATTGATTGCGATGGCACCGCTTTTCGTTAAGAATAAGTACATTTTTGGTGATGAATTCACGATGCTTGACGTGGCAATGGCTCCGCTTTTATGGCGCTTGGAAGTCTATGGTATTGAATTGCCGAAGTCAGCAGCACCTTTGCAAAAGTACGCAGAACGCTTGTTCTCGCGTCAATCCTTCATTGACTCGATGACGCCGTCTGAAAAGGTTATGCGTCGTTAAGATGCGTTAGAGAGAAGTTATGGCAAGAGCCTCAATTAAATCGTATTTGATCCAATCCATTTGGAACTGGTGTAACGACTTCGGTCTGTCGCCTTACATCGTTGTTAATGTTGACGATAACTGCACCGTACCGATGGAATTTGTTCAGGATGGCCGAATTGTTTTCGACATTTCTGCCGAAGCAACGCATAGTTTGGCTTTTGAAGAAGACGCGATTCGCTTTGAGGCTCGCTTTGGCGAGAAGGCCATGCAATGCTATGTGCCTTATCGCAATGTTGCAGGTATGTTCCCGCAAGAAGAGCCCGCAAAGGGGATGATGTTTTCTCCGGATATGGACGAGCCTGAGGAAATTAAACCCAAAGCCCCCACACCGATCTTTTCTCGTGTAAAATAGCGCCTCTTGCCCCAATAGCTCAGTTGGTAGAGCAATCGCCTTGTAAGCGATAGGTCGTCTGTTCGAGTCAGTCTTGGGGCACCAAATTTGAATCCGCACGCGTGTGAAACGTTGTGCGGATTTTTGTTTTTCCGACACTAATCTTTGACCGCCTTCTTTAACTATATGTACAAATCAATAAATGTACAAATGTGTTAGTTTGCCGTTTTTTAGAATGATCGAAATCCTTGAGAGACTAGAGTTCTACAAAATAGTAAATCTACCTATTTCTAATAAAATCAAATGCTAATAACAATTGGTTGAAATGTAAAAAGATCAAACACTCAAATAAACATATGGTAAAATACAGGAAAACACAAATGTACATTTATTGATTCTAAAGGAATGTCATGAAAGTCATTAGTATCTTGAATCAAAAGGGCGGTGTTGGTAAGACAACGATTTCCGTCAATTTGGCTTCTGCCATTGCAAAGAAGGGCAAGTCTGTTCTTTTGGTCGATGCGGATCCTCAAGGTTCTGCCTTAGATTGGTTTGCCAGTCGTTCCGACGAAATGGAGCCTTTGTTCCCAGTCGTGGGGTGTGCAAAGCCCAATTTGCATAAAACCATTCCGGATCTTGGCAAAGGTCGAGATGTGGTTGTGATTGACGGTGCGCCTCGCGTGACGGATTTGGCACGTGCTGCCATTATGGCCAGTGATTTGGTTTTGATTCCGGTTCAGCCGAGTCCTTACGACGTTTGGGCTGCTGAAGAAGTGGTCAAGCTGATTAAGGAAGCTCAAATTTATCGTCCTGAAATTCAGGCAGCCTTTGTGATTAATCGTAAGATCGCTAAAACGGCGATTGGGCGTGACATCGTTGACGCATTAGAAGGCTTCGAAATTGACGTACTCGACTCAACGCTTTCTCAACGCGTCGTTTATGCCGAATCGGCTGCGGTCGGTGTGGCAGTGTTTGAGCAAGATTCCAAGAGTTACGCTACGCGCGAAGTGAATCGCTTGGCAAAAGAAGTTCTTAACGTTTTGGGAGAATAATCATGGCATCCGGAAAGAAAGTAATGTTTACAAAGCCTCGTCAAGCCTCTGCAGCCGATATGGCAAAGATGGATGAATGGGTCAGTTTAGGTGCAGAAGATACGCACGTTGAAGTGAGTTCTAAACCTGTTTTAAAGACGCCGGAAACGAAAGTTCGCATGAAACGTTTGTCGATGGATTTGCCCGAAGAAATGCACAAAGACTTAATGAAGTACTGCGTTGATCATGGAACGAAGGCTTCTGTTTTAGTGCGTGAATTGCTTCAAAGAAAGATTTATAGATAATCTAAATAATGTACATATCAACAAAACAGCAAATAAACAAATGATGTTATATCGCCATCTATAAATACTTAATAAAAACAATAAACTATTTAACCGCTATGACTGAATAAGTGATAGCGGTTATTTTTAATAATGTTGTAATGTACAAAAGTGCAAATACACTAATGTGTATATATTTCATGGCGAGTGGTTTGATTGTTATGCGCAGTTATTCTTATCGTTTTCTAAGAAAAAGTGAGCTATAGTGAACTACGATCATTGGAGTATCAGATGCAATTATTAGAGCATGAGAAAAGATTTCAAACGATGGAATTATCCGCACGATTTCATGCTGTGAGTGTGGAGATTTGTCGCGACTATCCGAGAGCTTTTATGCGCGCTCATTCCGTGGCGACATTGTTAATGGATGTGGGTGCAGATGAAAGTGATGTGGTTTTGGGCATGGTTTGTTCGACGGGGGCCTGGCGCTCTGTTGAAATCAGATTATCGGAAGCAAAAGCAGCGGGTCGAATTCGCATTTTCTTCGGTGTCGTTGAAGAGGAGCCAGAGTACGAACAGTACGTCATGGAAGATTCGCAATTAACGCCCGAGGATCGTTTGATTGTTGATGCTATTTTTGCCTGCCGATTGCGCGAAGCGATCGATTATTACAGTCATAAGCAAACGGTTCCTGTGGGGCGTGAAGCAGAAGTCATCGAAGATTTGATTAATCGCTATTTCGTTGCACGAGAGTACTTGGGCGAGACGTTATTGTCTAAGAACGTTGATCGCTATTTGCGAGACTTGGCGGCGCTCTTGCCTCATACGCCGCTGATGCTATTGGATGAGTGTGATGTTTATTGTTTTAAAGGATCGTTGCCACCGATTTTGATTCAGATTGTCGATTGCTTGGGCTTTTATCGTTATCAAGATGCTAAAGGACTTTACATCGCAGGGATTAAACTGCAAGACAATGAAGATTTATTGCGTCTTGTGGGCTTGATGAGTGCACATTGGGTGGATTTGGAGATCAAGAAGAATCCTTGTTCTTTTAGTGCGATTGATTGGTATCGGTGCGATGATGAAAAACTCGATGCCGATCAGCGTCATGCTCGTGAGTTTTGCCAGAAATTATTTGCTTTGGCCCCCAATCCGTTTAATTTCGAAGCCTTTATGGTGCAGGTTCGTTACTTTTAAGTTTTAGGAGGTTGTATGGTCAATGTAATGGTATTTAGTCCAACGGGGAATTCAAAACAAGTCGCTTTAACTGTTGCGTCTGAACTGGATGAAAAAGTTAATGTCGTCGATTTAACCAAAACGCACTTAGTGGCAGAAACCTTCGATCCTAAGGATCCAATGGTGATAGCAGGGCCGGTTTTTGGAGGACGATTGCCTGCATTGATGGTTGAGAGATTAAAGAAATTTTCTCTTAAAGGTGTCAAAGTAATTACTTTGGTGACTTACGGTAATCGTGCTTTTGAGGATGCGCTTTTAGAACTCAATAATACGGTGTCTGAGCTCGGTGGCGTTCCGGTTGCAAGCGCCGCTGTTGTCGCACGTCACTCAATGGTGCCGACTGTTGCGCAAAATCGTCCCTCTGAGCTCGATTTGACGAATTTAAAGACCTTTGCTCGAATGGCTAAGAAAAAGCTCGCTCAAACGGAATTTGATGCCTTGAAAGTGCCTGGTGACTTTCCGTATCGTTCTTGGACAAAGTCGCCACTGACTCCGATTATTGACGGAAGCTGTGTGAAGTGTGGTCAGTGTGTTAGGTTGTGTCCGGTAGGAGCGATTGATGCAAATGATCCTTCAAAGGTCGATGCCGAGAAGTGCATTTTGTGTATGCGCTGTGTCTTTGTTTGTTCTCAAAAATCTCGCGTCTTACCCGAACCGGTAAGGGTTATGATTGGTCAAAAATTGGCGCCCGTTGCCGCTATTCATAGGGATAATGAATTCTTTTTATGAATAACAAAAGGCTTTGATTTTCAAAGCCTTTTGTAAATAAAATGTACAAATTAACAATTGTCCAAATGTTACAATGTTGCAACAAACAAAGCAACAAATGTTAACTTAATGATCGGACTTAATGCCCGCGCCACACATTGTGATTAATGTATCGGGCGTGCGTCCGTGAAGTTCACAGTAGTGAACGTAGGCTGCGTAGTTGGCAGCGGTCGTGTGTTCGCAATAGATGCCACGACGAGCGATTTCATGACGGCACTTCAAAATCAAATCTTCCGGAGCCGTCACCACTTCAATCTTGTGTCTGACAATCATATCGAGCACTTCTTTCCCGCGCATCGGTTTGCCGATGGCGATGCCTTCGGCCATTGTCGGCAATGGGTTCACCGGAGCGGGTTCATTAAGACCTTGTTGTTGAGCTTGATAGAGCGGATCACACAACTCACTTTGAAGCGCAATAACATTGGGGAAATGGTCAATGGCACCGCTTTCATGGAGATGCTCCAAGGCCTTAATCGCACCGATAAACAAAGTACCGTTCCCAACGGGAATCACGATGTTTTCGGGAATGCGCTTGAGTTGTTCAAACACTTCGTAGATATAGGCCTTCATCCCTTCATAAAAATAAGGGTTATAGACGTGATTGGCGTAGTAAGCGCCACGTTCTTCGACTTGGCTACGACAGACATCGGCACAGTGATCGCGCGTACCTTCGATGACATGAACTTGAGCACCATGGGATTCAATCATGGTGATCTTTTTCGGACTCGTGCCTTCGGGAACGTAAATTTCACAATCGATTCCGGCTCGAGCACAATAGGCTGCAACGCTATTGCCTGCGTTGCCACTTGAGTCTTGAACACAATGCGTAACACCAATGCTCTTACAGTGTGCGACAAGCGTTGCCGCCCCTCGATCCTTAAAGGAGAGCGTAGGCATGGTGTAGTCCATCTTGAACATGACATCATCATTGAAGCGAATGACCGGCGTCATCCCTTCACCCATGGTGATAGAACGCCATGTTTGATCATCGTCCATTGCCATAAATGCACGGTAACGGAATTGGCTCCATTCATTGCGATCAATTAACTTTTCATCCCAAGCCGGCGCTTTGAAATCAAGTTCAAAAAGTCCACCGCATTCGCAACGCGGGGCTTTGGTTGTGGTGGGTGTTTTTTTACCGCAGTGGGTGCAGACAAATTCTAAAGCCATTGTGTTACTCCTTGATTTCTGCAATCGCTTCAATTTCAACCAAACAGCCGAAATGCAACGTGGTCGTTGAGACAATCACACGCCCGGGTTTGTGATCACCGAAGAACTCTGCATAGACTTCATTGATCGGACCCCAGTATTGAACATCGGGTGTATAAACGCGACAAAACACGACTTGATCACGACGCACGCCGGCAGCTTTTAAAACGCGATCGACATTATTGAGTGCCAAACGGGTGTGGTCTTTAATATCGCCTTGACAGACCTCTCGGGTATCGGGATCAATGGACAATTGACCGGAAACATACAGCGTACCGTTACTGATAACACCGGCACTGTAGTGCCCCTTATTTTCGCCCTTAAAGTCGGGAGTGATGATTTGCATGGTGTTCTCTCCTAAGAGTGTCCAAGTTATTCAATAGCTACATTTTCAACCAAAAAACCACAAAAAGAATCAGGGATTGTCACGACTTAGTGTAATAACCCTAGTTAACGCTTTCGTTTGTGGGGTTAATGGGTGCAAAATTAATTCTTATTTACCTCGGAGATTTTGCCATGAGTGATGCGCATTCGGTTTTCAGTTATATGCAAGCCCATGAATCGGAGTTTAGTGAGCTTCGTCATGATTTTCACCGTTTTCCGGAAACGGGTTTAGATCTTCCGAAGACGGCCGATCGTATCGTTGATATGCTCAAGCTTTACGGCGTTAATGAGATCCATACCAATATCGGTCATAGTGGTGTTGTGGCTGTTGTTTCAGGTCGTACGCCATCAGAAAAATGGGTGGGTATTCGTGCTGATATGGACGCTTTGCCGTTACCGGAAAAGGCACAACATGATCACCCCTCGGAAGTTCCCAATTGCACGCACGCTTGCGGTCATGATGGTCACATTACGATGGCATTGGCCGCCTGTAAATACCTTTGTGAGCATCGTGATGAATTTGACGGTACGGTCGCTTTCATCTTCCAGCCGGGTGAAGAAGGCTATGCCGGTGCACGCTTAATGATTGAAGACGGGCTCTTTGAGAAGTTCCCGATTGCTGAAGTTTATGCAACGCACGGTGAGCCTGCCGATCCTGTTGGAACCATCGGTATTGGTACCGGTTATATGATGGCTAGCGCCGACGTTTTCGATGTCGCTGTCGAAGGCAAAGGTGGTCATGGTGCGCGTCCCCATGAAGCCATTGATAGTGTTTTGGTCGCCGCTCAGATTGTTGTGGCAGCACAGTCGATTGTGAGCCGTAATGTTGATCCCTTAAAAGGCGCGGTGGTGACCTTTGGTGCCTTGCTTGCTGGGGACGAAAAGGGTTCAAGCGTATTGCCGCAAAAAGCGAAAATGGTGGGCACGTGCCGTAGTTTTGAGCCTGAAGTCCGAGACCTTGTTGAGAATCGTTTGAAGCTCGTTGTGGAAAACGTTGCTCAAGCCTATGGCGCCAAGGCTGAACTTCACTATACGCGTCTTTATCCGTCGCTCTATAGCCACCCGCAACAAGCCCAAGCCTTAAGGACAATGGTTCAAGACTGGTTGGGTGAAGAGGCCTTGCGCCCCGTGTATCCTCAAATGATTGCTGAGGATTTCTCCTTCATGATGAACGCTCGTCCGGGCTGCCTCTTTAGAACCGGGTTGATGGATGAAGAACATCAAGCAAGTCTTCACCACAACACGTTTGACTTTAACGATAAAGCCATTAAATACGGTGCGACGGTCTTTGTGACCAATGCAATTAATCGATTGAAAGTGATTAACGGCTAAAACAAATTTGGGCTACCGAAAGGTAGCCCAAAGGTTTTTTAAAAAACGGTTAGTTTTGAGGCCAAGCTTCAACAAAGAAATCAATGATGGTATCAAGTCCGCCGAATTCAACATGGTAGTGAGCGGCGTCTCTGACAATGGGCTTGGCGTGATAGGCAACCCCAATCTTCGCCGCTCCCAACATTTTTAAGTCATTGGCGCCATCACCGACTGCAATAGCGTTATCAAGATTAGTGTGATTGAGCATGCATAAAACGGCAAGCGCATTGCGTTTTCCTGCAGCATCGATAATCTCGCCACCGGCTGGCCCCGTGACTTCCCCCGAGAGCTTATCTTCCTTATCAAAGACAAGTTCGTTGCAGAGATAATTGTCCATTCCCAAACGTTCACAAACATCACGAGCAATGTCAGAAAAACCACCCGAAATGATGTAAGTTTTTATGCCGTTTTCTTTCAAAAATTTCATCAATCGCGAAGCACCTGGCATTAATACAGCGTGAGAAACCGTTGTGTTGATAACATCGCGAGTTGCGCCTTTTAAAAGGTGAGAGCGCTGACGAAGGAAATCTGCGAATTCAAAATGACCTTGCATGGCCAATTCGGTCATTTGAGAGACCTTTTCGCCCACGCCAATTTGCATAGCAATGTCATCAATGCATTCCAATTCAATCAGAGTGCTGTCCATGTCAAATGCAGCCACATGAAACTCTTTAATGGAGAGTCCTGACTTGACGAGATTGGCATCAAGCCGGGCTTTTTGTGCGCGCTCTTGAATCTCAATAGCCTCTTCAAAGGACAATTGACAAACTCTTAACGCATTGTCTTTTTCCCAGATCGTTTTGACCTGAATTTGAGAGCGGAAAAGAGGAGCGTTTTGCCCATGAATAACGAGATCAAACATGAATAACATCCTTTTTTAAATGCTTTTTGAGAGAGTCTTCTCGAGCGCCTTCTAAAACGTAGGTACATCCACAATAGTGAGCTCGAATCAAATATTGAGAATACTTTCCGTATTGTAGGCTCAGACGCTCAAGAGCATAAGGGGAATTTGTTTCCTCGCCGCAAAGCGCTTCTTTAAGAACACGAGCTTTTAACGGTTTTTCATCGGAATGGTTTTGATCCAAAAGTCCCAAAAGCGTCATGACTGTCATTGCAAAGTCATCGTGTGCTGCAGGGACTTGATGTTCTTTGGGAGCAGCACTAAAAAGATTGCCGTTGACGGCTAACACGGCCCGAATTTCACAAGGCATCAATCCGCCATGATTACCACAACCAATATCAATGTCGCCCCCATCAATCGAGTAGCCACTTTGCGGGTCGTTATGAAGGACAACGCGTAAATCAGGACCTCGGCGATGGTCGCTAGAAAGTAAGTGTTCAGAGAAGGTTCCGGCGACTTTGCCTTCTGTGTTTGATGAACATTGTTGAGTCGGTTGAGAGAAAATCATACCCACCTCAGGGGTTTGCATTAATAGGTCTCGAATTTGACCGACTTTGTCTTTCATTTCGGGTTTAATCCATAGCCCGATGGCATAACTACCAACCGCGACAATGTCAGCATTTCGAAGGTTTGCGCCGTTACGAATATCGGTACCGGTAAGAACAGAAAAGCCTGCGTTTTTTAAGACAGAAGTCACATCGAAATGCTCTGCGATTTCTGAGTGGCCATGGTCTGACATGGTGACGAGTTGAACACCGGCATCTTTGCCTTCTTTTTCCCACCAATCAAGAATTTTTTCAAAGGCTTGATCGGCATTTTTTCGAGCTTGGCGAGTCTTGTCATGCCAGATGCCGAATTCATGACTGGAGTGATCGGGTTCACCAAACCATAAGACCGTGACGTCTCCCAGGCCTCTGGGAATTTCATATTCAAAGAAAATGTCGCAAATCAATTCATTGCCCTTGAAATCAGGAAATGCCAAAGGGATTCCCGATCCCCAACGTGACTGTAAAGACTCACGCTCTTTTAGCGGCAAGACGGAATCAATATCGTGTACACAACAATTCAAATGCCCCTCATAACGCTCAGCATGAATGTGCTGTAAACGGGTGCTGCCGGAAGAGTTGGCACACAACACGCGAAGCGTTTTATTCTGTTGACCTAAGCGATCACCCAAAGAGGGAATTTCAATAACGCCATAACCTGAATTTTTGCCTTCATGTTCGGAAATGGATTGAACCGACCAACCGGTAAAAACGCTTTGATGAGAGGGCATCGTTTTATCGTAAAAACAGTTTGCGATGATGCCATGATCACAAGGTCGGAAACCAGAAAAAATCGTGGGATGATTTACATAGGTTTCGGTCGGAAAATTCGCACAGTATTGAGACCAACGGTGAGAGTGCTCAATAAATCGGTGCAAGGCCGGCATGTCTTCTTTAACACAATCGGGGCGAAGACCGTCAAAACCCACGATAAGAAATCGAGTTTGTTGCTTCATTGTTTATTTTCCTTATTTGCCTTGAGGTTCTAATTTTTGTTGGACAAAGTCGCCGAGAATGGACATGGAGAGTGTCGCCATAACGATGACGGTGCCCGGGATCACGGCAATCCACCAAGCGGTTGTGAGGTAGTCACGACCAAAGCCGAGCATGGTGCCAAGAGAGCTCATCGGCGGTTGTACGCCAACGCCCAAAAAGGACAGTGACGTTTCCAAAAGAATCATTCCTGGGAAGTTAAGCGTCATGTTGACAACCAAGGCCGAGGCGATGTTGGGAAGAATGTGGCGAAGAGCGATTTGCCACGTAGGAATCCCAAGACTTTCAAGTGCACCGGCATAGCCTTCAGTGTAGGCCGATCGTGCCAAATTTCGTGTGAGCCGTGCGTAACGATCCCAACCGTAGACCGCCATAATGACAATGATCACGGTGACGTTTGTACCTAAAAAAGCAAGGATGGTTAAGGCAAGGATGATGAAAGGTAAGGACGCCGTAAAGTCGATACTGGCGTTAATCGTATCGTCAATGATGCCACCAAATCGAGCAGCTAAAAACCCCAATGCCGTTCCTAAAATGGCACCCAATAAAGTCCCGGCAATTGCCAATAAGAAGGACAAACGGATGGAATAAAGTAAGCGGGAAAATACATCGCGTCCGAGTTCATCGGTACCCAGAATATGAGCGAAATTTTCAAAGGGTTTATTAAGACGCGCCATCAAGTCCATTTGCTCTAAATCGTAAGGGGCAAGCCACGGGGCAAAAAGGCCACTTACGAAAAAGGTCAGAAGAACGATGATGCTGATGAGCACCAAGGGCTGGAGACGCATTTGATTCAGTTTTAACATGATTGAATATCCTTAATGATCCGTGCGTCGCAAACGAGGATTGACGACAAGCGCCAATAAGTCCATTAAAAGATTGGCGGTGATAAGAGAGGCACCGGTGGCAAGTACAATGACCTGCACAACAGGAATGTCACGATTGGCTACCGACTGAACAAGCAATTTGCCGACACCGGGCCAGGAGAACACGTTTTCCGTAATCACAGCACCTGCGACCAAGGTTCCAAGGAAAAAGCCCAGGATGGTCAAAATGGAGAGCATGGCATTAGGCAGTGCGTGCAACCAAATAATGCGCTTTTCAGGCAACCCTCTCATTCGAGCGGCTCTCACGCAAGGCAGACGAAGCGCGTCAATCATGGCGCTGCGCGCGTAGCGAGAGAAAATCGCGGCTTCCGAAGTGGCCATGGTGATAATTGGCATGATGTAGTGCAAGGCCGAGGTATTGCCATAAGAGGGGAGCCACCCTAACCAAATGGAAAAAACTAGTAGCAATAAAACGCCCATGAAAAAGTTGGGGACGGCGTAACCGAAAACGGACAAAAACATCATGGAGCGATCAAGGTTGGAATTGCGATGAATGGCGGCAATCACACCCATCGGGATACCCAAGGCTAAAGTAATAATGGCCGTGGGAATCATCAAATCAAGTGTCGGCCAAAAGGCATTAAAAAACACCTCTTTGACGGAGAGCCCCGTCATGTAGCTGTGGCCCATGTCCAACGTTATGAGTTTTTGCAGATAAACGAGGAATTGTTGCCAAAGTGGCTTATCTAACCCCCATTGTTGTCTAAAAGCACTTAACGCGGCGGCATCTGCGCCATCACCTAACATCAATCGAGCCGGATCCCCCGTTAAATGAAGGGCAAAAAAGACAACGGCCGTCAGTAATAAAAGCGTGATCAGTGAACGAAGAACAATACGAAAGACTAAAGCGAACACGATGTCACTCACTCCTTGCGTTCGTTGATGAAAGTTTCAATGGTTTTTGAGGAAAAACAGGCCACAGCGTGTCCGTTTTCGTCCTTCAATAAAGGCGGATTGTCTTCCAAGCAGCGCGATGAACGCATCGGGCAGCGATTAGCAAAAACACAACCTTTGGGTCGATCAATGGGACTGGGCATACTGCCTTTGGGATAAAACTCGATGATGCTGCTGTCGGCTCCCGGCGTTGATGCCATCAAGAGTTTTGTATAGGGGTGCTTGGGGTGTTGAAAGACTTGGTCGATCTCTCCCATTTCAACAATGCGCCCGAGGTACATCACAATGACGCGATCGCAGATGTAGCGAACCACGTTTAAGTTGTGAGAGACAAAAAGCATCGACATCTTGGAGACGTTTCGTAAGTTGTTGAGTAATTCAAGGACTTGGGCTTGAATGGAAACGTCTAAGCTTGCTACCGGTTCGTCACAGGCCAAAAGACTTGGGTTAAGGGCAACGGCACGCGCAATGGCCGCTCTTTGCAATTGACCGCCTGACATAACGCCGGGTAATCGCGTCATGTGATGCTTGGGCATACCGACCGCAGAGAGGACTTTGGCCGCTCTTTCTTGGGCGGCTGACTTGGATAGGTGCAAGTGCGTCACAAGGGGTTCGGCCACCTGATCAATCACAGGCATGCGAGCATCAAAACAACCATAAGGATCTTGGTAAATCATTTGCGTATCAGCGCGTTGCATACGCCAAGATTGCGAGCGCGGTTCAGGGTAAAAATCGTTTTTGAATTTGATGGCGCCGGCAGTGGGTTTTTGTAGCCCCAACAGTAAGCGTGCCAAAGTGGATTTTCCGCAACCTGATTCACCAACAAGGCCTAAAACCTCACCGTGTCTGATCTGCACATCAATGTCTTGCAAAACATCCCACGGTTTCTTTCGACCAAAAAAGCCTTTGCGTGTGTAGTAACAGTGCTTGGCAATATGAGCGTCAATGACGACAGGAAAGTCCGTTCTTTCTCGACTGCTGACCACTTCCGATAAGGTGTCGATGGCTTCTCGAGATTGTTTTGGTTCATTGCTGTGAGCCAAGGTACAGCGAGAATGCCACTGCGTGCGTTCATCAAGAGTGCTCATGGGGGCAAGAGCGTATTGGCAAGCTTCGCAACTTCTGTCACAACGAGAGGCGAAGGGGCAACCTTTACCGATTTTTGAGGGCGGAGGAATTTCCCCAAAAATCGGTTTTAAAGATCCTTTTTCACTACCCATGTCAGGCATGGCTTCAAGAAGTCCCTCGGTGTAGGGGTGTGAAGGATTGGGAAGAACTTGTTTAACGGGACCTTCTTCTAAGAGGTAGCCCGCATACATGACGGAGACGCGGTCAGCAATGTCGTGAGCCAGATGCAAGTCGTGTGTCACCAAGAGCATAGACATGTTGCGCTTTTTCACGATTTCACGCATTTGTTCGAGCAATTCTCGCTGAACAACAACGTCCAGTGCCGTGGTGGGTTCGTCAGCCAATAACAATTTCGGTTCGCCGACCAACGCCAAGGCAATCATGATGCGTTGACGCATCCCACCGGAGAGCTCGTGAGCGTAAGCACTCATGCGTTTTTCCGGTGCCGTAATACCAACGAGTTTTAATAAGCCGAGAGCAATTTCATGGAGTTTGGCTTTTTCTCGAGCGAGGGTTTGTGTGGCGGATTGATCACGAAATAACGGGTGTCGGTACGCAATGGTTTCCATGAGTTGTTGACCAATGGTTCTCATGGGGTTAAGTGCCGACATGGCATCTTGAACAACCATGGCGATATCGGTACCACGAATTTTTTGGAAGTCCGATTGTTTGAAATCGATTAATTCTTGTCCGCAAAATCGGATGCTTCCGGTTGTTTGGCTGTGGTTGCCGGCTAAGCCCAGAATCGAGCGGGCTAACACACTTTTGCCCGAACCCGACTCACCGATCAGCGCATGAATAACACCTTGTTCGATGGTTAAATCGACACCATGAAGGACTTCGGTACCGCTAAAGGCAACCCTTAAATCTTTGATCGATAAAAGTGTTTGACTTGACATAAAAGTGAATGAATAAAATCGAAATATCCCTTGCTAGGAGATAAGCGACTTCTCTCCTAACAAGGGCGTAATAAAGGTGCGATTACTTAAAAGACAAGCTATCGGCAGTGAGATCCATTCGACCATCGGTGCCCGGCGTCCACGTGACATTGCGCTGCGTGGCGTAAATCATCGGAAGGGCATAAAGCGGGCAAGCTTGCGGGTCTTGAGCAAAGGCTTGAAGCATTTGCGCCCAAGCGGCTTTGCGTTGTGCAAGATCCGTGTTGGTTTCAAGAATTTCGCCGTTGACTTGGAAGGTTTTGTAGGCTTGACCTGAGGTATTGAGGTAACCCATGTTGTCCCAAGAGCTCTTCGGTTTCATTCGTCGCCATAATTGGCTGGCCGGATCGTTGAAATAAGCCGAGAACGAAGCGTTATTGATCATACGATCCTTGCCAGAAGCTTCGACTTGAGACCAGTTTTCCTTGACCTGGAGCTCGACGTTGAGACCAACGCTCTTGAGCATCGAGGCCACCGCTTGGGAAACGGTCATTTCAAGCGTGTAGTAGCCGGTTTGAATCTTCCAAATGATGGGTTCGCCCTTGTAGTTAGCTTCCTTTAAAAGCGCTTTGGCTTTGGCCGGATCGTAGAGCTTTTGATCAAGGTCGCTGAGGTAGAGATCGCCAAACATCTTTAATTGAAAACTGTTGGCAGCGGTCGTTTTGTTGGCAAAGAGGGCGCTTACTAACAAGTCGCGATCGATGGCATACAAAATGGCTTGACGCAACTTCGGATTTTTCATCACTTCAGACGATTGCGTATCAAAGACCATGCCGTAGACGTTGGCAATCGGACCACCTACAACATTGACTTTACCATCAGATGACAAGGGCTTAATTTGATCGGGCGGCACTTCGGTGATGATGTCAAATTCACCGGATCGTAAACCGGCGACACGGGCGGACAGTTCAGGCACTTCGACAAAGCTGACTTTTTGCGCTGCGCCCTTATCACCCCAGTATTGATCGTTACGAACCAATTCCAAACGGTTAGAGGTCTTGAAAGAGACGATCTTATAGGGGCCGGAACCGATGGGTTTCTTGACCCAATTTTCCCAAGAACCGGCTTTTTTGAAACCGTCTTCGGAAATGATTTCAGACATACGGGCAGAAAAACGCAATTCGATCAAAGGATCGGGCGTTTTCATCGTCACTCGCACGGTGTAATTATCAATTTTTTTAACGCTCTTTAAGCCACCGAGAAACTCCCATGCAGCGGGACGACCCGGGGCCTTTTCACTACTGAAGCGCTCCGGACCAAAAGAAAAGACGACGTCATCGGCGGTAAAGGGCGTGCCATCATGGAACTTTACGTCGCGACGAAGTTTAAATTCCACCGTGTCGGCCGAAATGCGCTTCCAAGAAAGGGCCAAGCCGGGCTCAAGCGCACCGGTTTTGCTATTGGCGCGAATCAAGGTGTCATAGACAGAAGACATCACGCGGTCGATCGCGTTGTTATTAATCCCTTGCGGTTCAACCGTTGTGGGCAAAAGCGGCATGGCAATGATCATGTTTGCTTGGCTTGCCCAAGCGTTTTGGCCGAGCAAGGCACAAGAGGCTAACAACGTAGCGATAGCGGTTTTTTTCAATTGTTTCGACATAAATAGCTCCATCGTTCAATGTCTCCGTTATTTTGAGGAGTATTTATGTCAGGATTAAGACAAGTCGGTGAAGATTTAATGACGATTAATTTGTTTTGTTGTTTTT